>DRKF01000442.1 GCA_011051915.1 Acidimicrobiales bacterium
CTCGGAGCGGATGTGGCACTGCGGGTGGTGGTCGTTCACCAGCCCCATGGCCTGCATGAACGCGTAGGCGGTGGTGGGTCCCACGAACCGCCAGCCGCGTCTCTTCAGGTCGCGGGCCAGGGCCACGGATTCCTCTGTCGTCGCCGGCAGGGTCCAGACGCCGGGGTCAGCCGGCTCGGGCTCCCACGACCAGAAGTAGGCGGCCAGGGAACCGAACTCCTCGATCGTTTCCAGAGCCCGGGACGCGTTGTTGATCGCGGCGGTGATCTTCCCCCGGTGGCGGATGATCCCGGCGTCGTTCACCAGTCGCTCGACGTCGTCGTGGTCGAAGGCGGCGACCACAGCCGGGTCGAATCCGGCGAAGGCGGCCCGGAAGTTCTCCCTCTTGCGCAGGATCGTCAGCCAGCTCAGGCCGGACTGGAATCCCTCGAGGCAGATCTTCTCGAACAGGCGGTGGTCGTCGGTCACGGGCCGCCCCCACTCCAGATCGTGGTAGGCGACGTAGTCGGGGGACTCGCCGGCCCACGAACAGCGGATCCGGCCGTCGGCACCGGTCCTGGTGGCCGCATCGCTCATGACGCGGAGACCGGAACGCTCCGAGGCGCCGGCCGGTCAGGGATGTGTCTCGTCACCAGCGGTGCGCCGGCCAGGGCGGCCACGGCCAGGAAACCCCACCAGATGAGCAGTGCCCGGCCCGTGGACCAACCCTGTTCGGAACCCAGGGCCACCAGGGCACCGCCGAGGCCGGTCCCGAGGGCGGCGCCGACTATGTCGCCCAGTTGGAGGGACATGCTGATGTGGCCGGCCTCGGCGTCGGTGGACTCCCGGTAGGCGACGACGTTGACCACACCGAAGGCCAGGCCGATGCCGAACCCTCCGACGGTCCATGCCACCAGGGCCAGGCCCACCCCCGGGAGGGAACCGTCGAGGGTGGCCAGGAGCACCCCGGTGGCCGCCCCGAGGATGAGGGCACCGGACACGGCCATCCGCCGTTCGGGCCATACCCCGTCGCGTCGTGCCACCGTCCACGATCCGACCGTCCAGGCCAGGGCACCTATGGTCAGGGTCAGTCCGGCGGCGGTGGCCGAGGCGCCGTGGATGTCGGTGAGGGCCAGGGGAATGAACGCATCGGTCCCGATGAACACCGTGCTGATCAGCAGCTTCGTGGCCATGGTGCCGCCGATCGGTCCCCGGGCGGTCAGACTTCCCGACGGCAGGAGGCGGCCCAGGCCCCGGATGACGGCCCACAGACCGGCGGCACCGACCGGAAGCATGATCCAGGGTTCGGGTCGGGACAGACCGGTCTGCAGCAGGGCGATCCCCAGGGCCAGCAGGACGGCGTTGCGGGTGCCGGCGGTCCGATCCCCGTTGGGTTCGACCGCCTCGACCCGGCTCATCGGCAGGTAGGTGAGGGCGGTGGCCACGGCCACCAGGGGGAGGAGACCGGCGAACACCCAGCGCCAGTGCAGGTGCTCCGCCACCCAGGCGGCACCAGCGGGGGCCACCAGGGCCGGGGCGACCCAGGCGGTGGACAGGGCGGCCAGGATGCGGGGCCGGCGGGCGTCGTCGAAGGCCAGGCCGACCATCCCGTAGGAGACCGTGCCCAGCACACCGGCGCCGAAACCCTGCACGGCCCGGGTGGCGACCAGCATCGCCATGGAGGTGGAGACGGCTGCTCCCACCAGCCCGGCGGCGAACACCGACACCCCGAACAGGAGCAGGTGATGGTGGGGTCTGCGCCCCACCTGGTGGCCGGTCATGACGATGCTCACGACCTCGGCCAGGACGAAGGCGCTGAACACGGCCCCGTACAGACCCCGGCCACCCAGTTCGGCCTCCACGATCGGCATGGCGGCCACCACGGCGAGGGTGTCGGTGGCCAGGATCGTGACCAGCAGGATCAGGCCTACGGTCAGCCCCCGGTCGGTCCGTCCGGTGGAGGCTTCACCGGGCAACGAAGTACTTGGCCCGGGGGTGGTGGCAGATGATGGCCGAGGTCGTCTGCTCGGGCTGGTACTGGAAGCCGGTGTCCTCCGAGCAGGAGACCCCGATCCGGTCGGCATCGAGGAGGCGGGCGATGGTCATGTTGTCCTCCAGGTCCGGGCAGGCAGGGTAGCCGAAGGAGTACCGTCCGCCCCGGTACTTCTGGCGGAACAGCCCGGCCAGGCTGGGGCCGTCCTCGTCGGCGAAACCCCACTCCTCGCGGATCCGGTGGTGCCAGTACTCGGCGAGGGCCTCGGCCATCTCCACTCCCAGACCGTGGAGCTTGAGGTACTCGCCGTAGCGGTCCTCGGCGAACAGTCGGGCCGTGGCCTCCGATATCGCCGCACCCATGGTCACCACGTGGAAGGCCACGTAGTCGATCTCGCCGCTGTCGAGGGGCCGGAAGAAATCGGCGATGCAGAGGTGGGGCTCCACCTTCTGACGGGGGAACTCCATGCGGGCCAGTTCCTCGGACCGGTCGGTGTCGGCGTAGACGATGAGCTCACGGCCCACCGAGTTCGCCGGGTAGAAGCCGTAGGCGACCTGGGGGATGAGGATGTCGGCGGCCCGGGCCTTGGCCAGTTCCTGGCGGAACTCGACCCGGATACGGTCCTTGAACTCGGCGTCGGACTCCCCGGCCTCGGGGCGGTACTGCCACTGGTTGCGGAACAGGGCCGTCTCGTTCACGTAGGCGACGATGTCGTCGATGGGGATGCCCTTGATTATCTGGCTGCCCAGGAAGGGGGGGACGAACACCTCGTTGTCGGTGGTGACCTCGGGGGAGCGGTCGGGGAGGTCGACGTCGGTCATCTCCGCCAGCCGCTGGGACTGGCGCTTGGGCAGCTGCCGGCCACTGGGAGTGGAGCCGAACTCGGGGTCGTCGACTCCCGACCTCTTCATGTCCATGAGCCGATCCATGGTCGAGAGACCCTCGAAGGCGTCCTTTCCGTAGAACAGGCGACCCTCGTAGACCTCCCTGAGGTCCTTCTCCACGTAGGTGCGGGTGAGGGCGGCACCTCCGAGCAGGACCGGAACCTTCTCCTCGAGCCGGTTCAGCTCCTCGAGGTTGTCCCTCATGATCAGGGTGCTCTTGACCAGCAGGCCGCTCATTCCCACGGCGTCGGCGTCCACCTCGGCGACCTTGGCGATGATGTCGGAGATGGGGACCTTGATCCCGATGTTGTGGACCTCGTAACCGTTGTTGGTGAAGATGATGTCGACCAGGTTCTTGCCGATGTCGTGGACATCGCCCTTCACCGTGGCCAGCACGACCTTGCCCTTGGCGGTGGCGGTGTCGGCGCTCTCCATGTGCGGCTCCAGGTAGGAGACGGCCTTCTTCATCGTCTCCGCCGACTGGAGGACGAAGGGGAGCTGCATCTCACCGCTGCCGAACAACTCGCCCACGACCTTCATGCCCGACAGCAGCACATCGTTGATGATGGCCAGGGGGGCGATGCCCTCGGCCATGGCCTCGTCGAGGTCGGCCTCCAGGCCGTCACGATCCCCGTCGATGATCCTCTGGGAGAGCCGGCGGTCGACGGGCCAGTCGCTGTGATCCTCCTTCACCGCGGCGTCGACGGTGACGTCGGCGAAGATCGCCAGCAGTTCCTGGAGGGGGTCGTAGGTGCAGATGCCGTTGTCGTCGAAGCGGCGACGGTCGTAGATCAGATCCAGGCACACCTCCCGCTGCTCCTCGGGAATCCGGTTGAGGGGGCGGATCTTGGAGGGGTGGACGATGGCGGAATCGAGACCGGCCTGGACGCACTCGTGGAGGAAGACGGAGTTGAGAGCGTGGCGGGCGGCGGGCTTGAGACCGAAGGAGATGTTGGACACGCCCAGGGTGGTGTGCACCCCGGGGAGTTCGGCCTTGATCCTCCTGATGGCCTCTATCGTGGCCATCCCGTCGTGGCGAAGATCGTCGTCGCCGGTGCTGAGGGGGAAGGTGAGGGCATCGAAGATGAGATCGGCGGGTTCGAGCCCGTAGGTTCCGGTGGCCATCTCGTGCAGACGGTGGGCCACCCGGAGCTTCCACTCGACGTCGCGTGCCTGGCCCTCCTCGTCGATCAACAGGCAGACCACGGCGGCGCCGAACTCGCGGGCCAGTTCGAAGACCTGGTCGGCCCGGCTCCCCGGCTGGTCACCGTCCTCGAGGTTGGCCGAGTTGAGCACACTACGCCCGGCCACGACCTCCAGACCGGCCTGGAGCACCGGTGGTTCGGTGGAGTCCAGGACCAGGGGGGCGCTGACCATGTTGGCGAAACGGGAGGCGGCCTCGGCCATGTCGGCGGCACCGTCCCTGCCCACGTAGTCGACGCACAGGTCGAGTACGTGGGAACCACCGGCGACCTGGTTGCGGGCGATCTGGACGCAGGTGTCCCAGTCGCCGTCCAGCATGGCCTCCCTGAACTTCTTGGAGCCGTTGGCGTTGGTTCGTTCACCGATGATGAGGTAGCTGGTGTCCTGCTCGATCGGCACCGGTGAGTACGTGGACGACAGTGACGGTACGTGTTCGATCCGGCGGGCGGCGGGGGTGAGTCCGCCGCAGCGCTCGACGACGGCGGCCAGGTGCTCCGGTGTGGTCCCGCAGCAACCGCCGATCACGTTGACGCCCATCTCCGAGACGAATCTCTCGTGGTAGTCGGCCAACTCCGTGGGACTCAGGTCGTAGACGGTGCAGGTGCCCTCCACATGGGGAAGACCGGCGTTGGGTATGACCGACACGGGCATCCGGGCGTGCTTCACCAGATGCCTGACGTGCTCGATCATCTCGCGGGGACCGGTGGCGCAGTTGAGTCCGATCACGTCGGGTCGCATCGGGTCGAGAGTCGCCAGGGCGGCGCCGATCTCCGAGCCGATGAGCATGCGTCCGGTGGTTTCTATGGTCACCTGGACCTGGAGGGGCACCTCCCGGCCCACGGCCTTCATGGCTCTGCGACAGCCCTGCATCGCGGCCTTGACGATCAACAGGTCCATCATCGTCTCGATGAGTAGGACGTCCACCCCGCCCTCGAGCATCGCCCGGGCGGACTCCTCATAGGCATCGCGCAGTTCGGGAAGGGTGATGTGACCCAGGGAGGGGAGCTTGGTTCCCGGACCCATCGAACCCGCCACCCAGCGGGGCCGGTCCGGGGTGGAGTACTCGTCGGCCACCGAACGGGCGATCCGAGCCGCCTCGAAGCTGAGTTCGTGGGCCCGGTCGGCCAGGCCGTACTCCGACAGCACGGTACTGAACCCGCCGAAGGTGTCGGTCTCGATCACATCGCATCCGACGTCGAGGAACGACCGGTGGACGTCGGCGATCACATCGGGTCGGGTGACCACGAGCAGCTCGTTGCAGCCCTCGTACTCCTCACCACCGAAGTCCTCGGGACCCAGGTCCCGATTCTGAATGCTGGTGCCCATGGCACCGTCGTAGATGACTACTCGTTCGTTTGCGGCCTGAAGGAAATCCATCACAACCTTCTGTCGGCAGAACCACGGGACTCGACAGGCGCTGCTGGAGTCGGCGTGTGGGCTGTGTGGTCCCGGTCCCTCTGGACCCGAGGCCGTGGGCCAGATGATAGAGGGTCGAAACGCCCGATCGTCGGTCGAGGGGCAGAATCGAGCCGAATCGGGGGGCTGTTCCTCCGGGTTCGGTACGTACGGCTCAGGTGCTGTCGCGGTCGAGCCACTTGGACACGTGAATCCGTCGGTAGGAGGTCAGGGCCGGGAGCACCTCCTCCACCCGGTCGACGGCCAGCAGGATTCCCCGGTTGGCCTCCTTCATGAAACCCTCGGCCACCGATCGGTCGAGGAGTTGCCACAGACCCGCCCAGTAGCCGTCGACGTCGACCACGATCATGGGTTTGGCATGCATACCGAGTTGACTCCAGGTGGCGGTCTCGGTGAGTTCCTCGAGGGTGCCCAGCCCACCGGGGAGAATCACGAAGGCGTCGGCCAGGTCGAACATCACGGCCTTGCGTTCGTGCATCGATTCCACCCGGACCAGCTCGGTGAGGTCGCGGTGGGCGACCTCACGTTCGAGCAACCCCACCGGGATGACACCGGTCACCCGACCCCCCACATCGAGGACGGCATCGGCCACGGCGCCCATCAGGCCGGTCCGACCGCCGCCGTAGACCAGTTCGATCCCGGCTGCCCCCAGGAGGTGCCCCAGCTCGGTGGCCGCCTCGACATACCGCGGTGGGTGCCCCGGGGACGAACCGCAGTAGACACACACCCGGCGGATGGGGGAGGTCTGGGGGGAGGTCGTGGGTCCGGGGTCGGTCATGGGGTCGGTTCCTCTGTGGCACTAGGTTGAGCCCATGGAGATCTCAACCCGGCGCGGCGACGATGGCACCACTGGCCTGTTCTACGGGGGGAGAGTTCCCAAGGACTCCGACAGGCCCCGAGCCTACGGCGCCGTCGACGAGGCCCAGGCGGGACTGGGCCTGGCCCGGGCCGCGACCGAGCCCGGGGGCGAACTCGACGGATACCTGGTGGAGATCTGCCGCCAGCTGTACGTGGTGATGGGCGAGCTGGCCACCGCACCGGAGAACCGCCACAAGCTCGAGGCCGGGGTCAGCCTGGCCTCGGCGGAGATGGTCGAGCGTCTCGAGGAGATCGGCAGCGGCCTCTCGGGCCGTTTCGAGATGCCCCGCCAGTTCGTCATCCCCGGCCAGAACGACGTGTCGGCCCGTCTGGAGATGGCCCGGACCCTCGTGCGTCGGGCTGAGCGCGAATGCCTGGCGGTGGCCGATCCCGACTCCCATGTCGTCCCCTATCTGAACCGTCTGTCGGACCTGATCTGGGTGATGGCCCGCTGGCAGGAGGGCGAGAGCCTGCTCACCGATCCCGACACCGACCGCCGGTGGTCGACGGGGAAAGGTGCCGGTACGGCATAGCATCGGGATCCGGCCTGGCGGCCGGTACCCGCGAAAAGAGGAGAACACGTGCCCCTGAGTCTCGAACCAGACGCAGTCGTTGTCGTGACATCGCCCGATGCCGAAGCCGAGATCTCGGCCCGGGGCCTGTTCGAGGGTGGGATCGGGGCCGGCGGCGTCGACGCCGCCGTCATGGCGGCGGGGGACTTCGAGGCGAAGGCGGGTCAGACCCTCGCCGCCGAGGTGAACGGGCGGCCGACGATACTGGTGGGTCTGGGGACCGAGGAGGATCTCGACGTCGCCAGGCTGCGGAAGGCCGCCGGTGCTCTCGCCCGCCGGGCGGGTCGGGCGGCCACGCTGGTCACCGACCTGGTCGAGGTGGCGGCCGGGCATCTCCGCGGGGGTGTCTCCGAAGCGGCCCGGGCGGTCACCGAGGGGCTGTTGTCGGGTTCCTACCGATTCGACACCCTAAAGGGGAATCCAGGTGAGGCACCGGCGCTCGAGTCGGTGCTGCTGAGAGTGGGCACCGCCGATGCCGAACCCGCGGCCGAGGGTGTCCGGACGGGCCGGGCGATTGCCTCCGCGGTGTCCCTGGTCCGGGATCTGGTGAACACACCGGCCTCGGAGATGAGAGCGGTGGACATGGCCGACGCGGCCATAGCGGCGGGAGCCGCGGTGGGGGTGGAGGTCGAGGCGTGGGATCTGGACCGCTGCCGGTCCGAGAGGCTGGGAGGCCTGCTGGGAGTCAACGCCGGATCGGTGCACGAACCCCGGCTGATCCGCATGGAGTATTCCCCCGAGGGGGCCGAACGCACGGTCGTGCTGGTCGGCAAGGGGGTGACCTTCGACACCGGTGGTCTTTCCCTCAAGACATCGGAGGGAATGATGACCATGAAGACCGACATGGCCGGAGCGGCCGCGGTGGTGGCGGTCATGAGTGCCCTTCCCGCCCTGGCCCCGTCGGTGAGGGTCGTGGGACTGGCCTGCTGTACGGACAACCAGCCCGGCCCGACCGCCACCATGCCCGGTGATGTGCTCACCATCCGCAACGGGAAGACCGTGGAGGTGCTCAACACCGATGCCGAGGGCCGTCTCGTCCTGGCCGACGGCCTCTCCCTGGCGGCGGAGATGGAGCCCGAGGCGGTCATCGACCTCGCCACCCTCACCGGTGCGTGCATGGTCGCCCTCGGCAAGGGCATCGCGGGCCTGATGGGCAACGACGACGACCTGATCTCCACCGTGCGGGAGGCCGCCGACATCACCGGGGAGAGGGTCTGGCCACTGCCTCTTCCCGACATCTACCGCAAGCAGCTCGACTCCGACGTCGCCGACCTCAGGAACATCGGGGCCGGCCGCTACGGAGGGGCCCTGACCGCCGGACTCTTCCTGGAGGAGTTCGTCGGAGACACGCCCTGGGTGCATCTCGACATCGCCGGTCCGGCCGGAACCGACGAGGCGGGTGGGGAGTACACCAAGGGGGCGACCGGATTCGGGGTGAGGACGGTCCTCGAGGCTGTGGTGTCCCTGGCCGGGTCCGACTGAGCCACTTCGTCTACCCCGGCGAACCGGTCCGTCGGTGACCGGGCGATGCGGGAGTCCGATCCCGTGACACCGGAGCCGAAGCCGGAAACCGGCGGCTGGGGTGCATTGCCATGGAGCGGGCCAGGGAGCAGGCCCGGTCCAGCTGGTGCCCGGTGACATCCCAGCTCCGGAGTTGTTCCTCCACGGCGTCGGGCCCCAGCTCCAGATCCACCATGGTGTGGACCAGGGCCCGCAGTCGTTCCGGATTCAACCGTGGTCGTCGGGCCGGACCCCGGGGACCCTCCGCGGTCGACCGGTGGTGGATCACCCGCAGTTCGTCGGGAAGCCGTTCGACCTGCCGCCGACTCAGGTCGGGGAGCCGCCGTCTGACCTGCAGCTCGGCCGGTCGGGGCTCGCGGGCCAGCCCGAAGTCGATCAGTCGTTGGATCGTCCGGTTCATCGGATTGTGCCTCCCCGGGCCCCAGCTGATGCCCAGGCGGCGGGCGGTGGTGGACAGATCGATGACCCCACCCTCGGGGCAGGCATCGAGATGGCGGGCCAGGTGGCGCAGCAGCAGCACCGACGAGGGCCCGATGATCCCCAGCCAGAACCTCTCGACGTAGCCGCTGCGGGGGTCGTGGCCGGAGTGGCCCGATCCCTGGTTCCACGGGGAGACCCAGATGTGGGAATCGACGGTTGGCGAGGGCCCGGGCCGCATGGGTCGGGCCCGGCCCGGGGTGTCGGAGGGGGCGGGGTTCGGGGGCGGGCCCGAGGGTGAGGTGACGGTGGTGGCCATGTGTTTCCTCCGGTTGGCGATCGGCCCGGGGGCCGGGAGCAGGATCGATACACGGGGAAGTAATGTCATCATGTTTCATGATATTTCCGTACCTATTGCTACATGTCAAGGGGCGGGATACGGGCTGATCGCCGCTCCTCGGAGATGGGAGAATCGATTCATGGCCGAGATCGAAACACCCCCACCGGAGCTGCTGGACCGGGTCCGGAACTGGATCGATGAGTCCGAGCGCATCGTCGTGCTCACGGGGGCCGGCATCTCCACCGATTCGGGTATCCCCGATTTCCGCGGCCCCAAGGGAGTGTGGACCCGGAACCCGGCGGCGGAGAAGCTCTCCACCATCGACACCTACCTGGCCGATCCCGAGGTGAGGCGTCAGGCCTGGCGGGCCCGGCTCGACAGCCGGGCCTGGGCGGCCGAGCCCAACGCCGGCCATCGGGCCCTGGTCCGTCTGGAGAAGAGGGGCAAGCTGGCGACCCTCATCACCCAGAACATCGACGGTCTCCACCAGGACGCCGGCTCGGCCCCCGACCGGGTGATCGAGATCCACGGCACCATGAGGGAGGTGGTCTGCATGTCGTGCAGCTACCGGGCCCCGATGCAGGAGGCCCTGGACCGGGTGCGCCGGGGCGAGGAGGATCCCCCGTGTCCCGTGTGTGGTGGGATTCTGAAGTCGGCCACGATCAGCTTCGGCCAGAATCTGGTGGCCGCCGATCTGGTCAGGGCCGACGCCGCCGCCTCGAACTGTGATCTGATGCTGGCCATCGGGAGCACCCTGTCGGTCTATCCGGCCGCCGCCGTGGTTCCCCTGGCCCGCCGCCACGGGGCCCGCGTGGTGATAGTCAACGGTTCACCGACGGAGATGGACTCCGTTGCCGACGTGGTTCTCCGCGGCGACATCTCCGCCATTCTGGACCGGATCATGTAGAGGCTCGGCGGCAGCCGTCGACGGCGACTGTTCCGCGGAGTGGGTGTGGGGGCTCAGTGGCGGAATCCGACGGTGACTGTTCCGCGCGAGTGGCTGTGGGGGCTCAGTGGCGGAATCCGACGGCGACGATTCTGCCGGAGTAGTCGAGGACGGCCGAGGGGCTGACCGGTGCATCGCCGTAGCCCATCACCGAGCCGCCGGCGGTCACCAGCCAGTACTCCATGTCCTGGGGGCTGCGGTCGGAGTGGCCGGGAGCCATTCCCACGACCCGATGGGGAAGGGGCACGGCTCCCGCCGAGCCGTTGTAGCGGGCGTTGCCGAACGTGAACACGCCGCCGTCCTCGGCCACCAGCCAGTACCCGTTGCCATCCGCTGTCGGTCCCATGTCCGTTATGGGGCTGGCCAGTTCGATGTCGCCGGTGGAGCCGAAGAACCGGGCGTCTCCGAAGGCGAAGATGCCGCCGTCGGATGCGGCCAGCCAGTAGCCGTTGCCGGTGGGGGTGGCGGCCATGCCGACGATGGGCCGGTTGAGGTTGATGTTGCCGGTGGAGCCGAAGAACCGGGCGTCTCCGAAGGCGAAGATGCCGCCGTCGGATGCGGCCAGCCAGTAGCCGTTGCCGGAGGGGGTCGACTCCAGGGCCACGATGGGCCGGGCCAGGGTGAGGTCTGACAGGTCACCGAACCAGGGGGCCCCACCCAGGGGTGTCACCTCACCGTTGGGTGTGACCGACCAGGCCTCCACATCGGGGCCGGGCCCGCTGGGGCCGGGGGCGACCACGGCGGGCAGGTCCGGCCCCTTGAGGAAGTTCACCGTGACCCAGACGTCGCCGTCGGCCTCGAGGCGGGCCCCGATGCCGACCCGGTTGTAGTCCCCGAGCATGTTGGCCCGGTGGGGGGCCGAGTTCCAGAAGCCGTCGTGGAGCCACTCGGCGCTGGGGCCCCAGCCCACGTTCTCTCCGATGCGGCGCCAGTCCAGGGTGATCCTGGTCTCGACCTGGTCGGCCAGATCGGTCCGGTGGGAGATGTGACCCTGGGGTATCTGGTGGTCCGTCCACTCCAGGGCGATTTGGTCCAGGGCCGGATCCCGGGTGAGGGCGGGCAGCCCGGCCTCGACCCGCACCTCGTTCAGCCGGTCGAAGAGGTACTGCTCGGCCCCGGTGTCCCGGGGCACGGCCAGGGCGCCCACCTCGGCCCGCACCACGGGGGTGCGGGCGGGGGAGAGGGCCCCGGCGGGGGTACCACCGGACAGGGCGGGCACCAGGAGGGCAAAGATGACTGCGAGGATCTTGGGCCGCATAATCAGAGGTGATCGGGACCCCATTTCGTCACCTTGAGTGAGATTTCGGCGGTATGGGGCTCATTTCGAGTCAATGAGGCTACGGAGAGTGGGATTGTCGGGCGGCCCAGCCGCCTACTGCGAGACCGGTCGGGACCCGCTCCGGCCGGGGATGGGAATTCGGCGAAGGAATATCCGACCCAACAGGTAGGGTTTCGGTACGGAGACGGGGAGAGGGCCGCAGCGGCCCCAGAGCCACACAGGAAGTCCACCCATGGCGACATTCAGAGAACTGCTGGCCCAGGCCAGGACCCAGGTCCGCGAGGTGGACACCTCCACCGTGGAGTTGACCCTGAGCGGCGAGGGAACCGTGCTGCTCGACGTCAGGGAGCCCGACGAGTTCGCCCAGGGCGCCATTCCGGGTGCCGTGCACATACCTCGCGGTCAGCTCGAGTCCCAGGTCGAGAACCGTCTGCCCGACCACGACGCCCCGGTGGTGATCTACTGCGCCGGTGGTGTTCGCAGCGTGTTCGCCGCCCGCACCCTGGCCGAGATGGGCTACGCCGATGTCGTGTCCATGGCCGGCGGATTCGACCGTTGGAAGGACGAGGGCCGGGCGTGGACCACCCCCCGGACCCTCGCCCCCGAGCAGAGGAACCGCTACCACCGGCATCTGCTCCTTCCCGAGGTCGGCGAGGAGGGTCAGCAGAAGCTCCTCGACGCCAAGGTCCTGCTACTCGGGGCCGGAGGCCTGGGTTCCCCGGCTGCCCTCTACCTGGCCGCCGCCGGTGTGGGAACCCTGGGAATCATCGACATGGACGTGGTCGACGCCTCGAACCTCCAGCGCCAGATCCTGCACAACACCGACCGCATCGGTACCTCGAAGGTCGAATCGGCCCGGGCCACCATCGAGCTCCTGAACCCCGACGTCGAGGTCGTCGCCTATGAGGCCCGCCTCGGGGCCGACAACATCATGGAGATCCTGTCGGGTTGGGACATCGTGGTCGACGGGGCCGACAACTTCCCCAGCCGCTACATCCTCAACGACGCCTCGGTGAAACTGGGCATTCCGGTGGTGCACGGGTCGATCTTCCGGTTCGAGGGCCAGGTCACCGTCTTCGATCCCCGCAACGGACCCACCTACCGCGACTACATTCCCGTCCCGCCACCGGCCGAGCTGGCCCCCAGCTGTGCCGAGGCCGGGGTTCTGGGAGTTCTTCCCGGCATCGTGGGCAGCATCCAGGCCCTGGAGGCGATCAAGCTCATCCTGGGTCTCGGCGACTCGCTGTCGGGACGGATCCTGGCCTTCGACGCCCTGGAGATGAGCTTCCGGGAGTTCCGCATCAAGCCCGACCCCGACAACGAGGTCACCTGGGAGAACCGGGAGCTGATCGAGATAGTCGAACTCGAGGACCTCTGCATGCCCCGACTCAGCCGCCCCGTCGGCTGAGGAAGGCCACACCGATCCTGCCCGCTCGGACCGGTTGGGTCCCCTGGGCCGGTGGTGTGGTGTTCGGGGTTGTCGAGGGCCGGTTGCAGTCGCTCGGACCGATCGGGTCCGATTGCCCCCCGCCGGCCCGGGCCCGGCGGTACCGTTCAGGAATCGGCAGAGTTCCAGGAGGCCCGGTGTCGGGTGAACAACGCGCGCAGATCACGGTTCTGTTACCCGCCTACAACGAGGCGGAGAATCTGCCATCGGTGATCTCGGAACTGTCAGAGGTCCTCGACGCCGATTTCGAACGCTGGGCCATCCTCGTCGTAGATGACGGCAGCACCGACGGTACCCGGGGAGTCCTCGAGGAGATGGTGGCCCGAAACCCTCACCTCTCCTACATCCGGCTGCGTCGGAACTTCGGTAAGTCCGAGGCCCTCCGGGTCGGTTTCGACCACATCGACTCCGAAATCGTCGTGCTCATGGACGCCGATGGCCAGGACGATCCCCACGAGCTCAAGAAGTTGCTGGCAGAGCTGGACGAAGGCTCCGACCTGGTGACCGGTCAGAGATCCGTGCGTAACGACCGGTTCATCAAGCGCAACACCTCCAAGGTCTACAACTGGACCACATCCAAGGTCTCGGGGGTCGAGGGGCGCGACTTCAACAGCGGATTCAAGGTCATGAGGGGCGAGGTCGCCCACTCCGTCGAGATGTACGGCGAACTCCACCGCTACATACCCGTGCTGGCCTCGTGGGCCGGCTTCCGGGTCACCGAGGTACCGGTGGAACATCGGGCCCGGCTCGGCGGTCGTTCCAAGTTCGGGCGGTCCCGTTTCTGGCGGGGCTTCCTCGATCTGGTGACCGTGAAGTTCCTCACCACCTACGAGACCCGCCCCTTCCACCTGATCGGCGGTATCGGGTTCTTCATCGGCGCGATTGGCGCTGTGCTGCTCGGGTGGATGGGCGTCGTCAAGCTGACCGGTGGCGGTATCGGCCAGAGACCGGCACTCATCATCGGTGTTCTGTGCGCGGTGGTCGCGGTCCAGTTGGTGACCGTGGGTCTGCTGGCCGAGTTGATAGTCCACCTCCGCCGCCGCCGCGACCCCGACACGATCGCCGCCACACGAGGGAGTGCCATCTCATGAGCGAGACGAGGGTCCGCTGGGTGCCCACGCCCAAGCATCTGCTCCGGGTGGGGTGCATCTCCGACGTCACCGCCGGCTGGACCCCGGGTTCGGTCCTGGAGATGGGCGCCGGTACCGGCGACGTCACCTCGCGCTTCGTGGAACGGGGATTCTCCTTCACGTGCTATGACATCGGTGAGGAGTCCCGCCGCCTGGTCGCCGAGAGATTCGCGAATGAGCCGGCGGTGACGGTGGTTGAGACTCTGGATGAACTGCCCGAGGGGGAGTTCGACTACCTGATGGCATTCGAGGTCCTCGAGCACGTGGTCGACGATTCCGGAGTCCTGGCCGGGTGGGTCCGACATCTCGCCCCCGGTGGTCGGGCCCTGTTCTCGGTCCCGGCCCACCAGCGCAAGTTCGACGACCAGGACCGCGTTGTCGGTCATGTGCGGCGCTACGAGCGAGACGAGCTGGCGGATCTGCTCGCTGGTGCGGGGCTCGTGGACATCGAGGTGATCAACTACGGTTTCCCCCTCGGGAACGCCACCCGTCTGGCCCAGAAACTGGGTCGAAAGGTGTCGGGTCGGACTGTCGGCGACGCCGTCGATCCCGACGAGCAGGTCGATCGCTCCGTGGACAGTGGAATCGAGACTGCCGGTTGGATGAGCCGTTTCGCCCCGATCCTGCGACCCGGGGTGTTCAAACCGTTCACGCTGGGCCAGAGATTGACCTACCGACGTGACTGGGGGGACGGCTACGTGGCCACCGGCCGTCTGCCGTCCTGACGACCTCGACGGACCTCCCGCGGGGGGACGGCGAGCCCGGTCCCGGTCGGCTCAGCCGGTTGCTCATTCGGATTCGTAACCCCAGCCGGACAGAAGCCACTCTTCTGGCCGTGGTGGGTCTTGTCCTGTTCATCATCGTGGTGGGACTCGGCGTGGCGGACTACCGCCGACGTGATCTGGAGATCAACGTCGTACTTCTGGCACTGGCGGCGGTGGTGGGCACACCAGTCGTGCTGTTGGCGAACGCCGCGGAGCTGACACTGGTGGGTCGCCTGGTCGACGTCCGCCTCCCCTACCGCACCTCGCTCGTCACCAGCGTCACGGCCTCGGCGGCCAACATCCTTCCCCTGCCGGGGTCCGTTCTCGTACGTAGCTGGGTGTTGAACCGCGGCGGGGCCTCGGCCCGGCAGGTCGTCGGGGCCACAGCCATGGCCGGGGTGGCCTGGTTGGTGGCCACCTTTTCCCTCACCGGTCTGGCGGCCGTGGTCGGTGGTTTCCCGGCCGGCTGGTTGCTGTTGGCAGCGGCGGCTGCCGGCATGGTTCCTTTGCGCCTGATGGTGAACCGCACCGGCCACGGTCACCCTCTGACCGTCGCCGCCCTCTTCGGGGTGGAGGTCACAACGGTGCTGGCGGAGCTCGGTCGGTACTGGGTGGTACTGGCCGCCCTGGGGGTCGACTCCGATCTCACAATCGTCTCGGCTCTGGTCCTGGCCAACGTCCTGGCCACGGCCACCGGGCTGTTCCCCGGAGGCCTCGGCGTGCGGGAACTGATCGCCGGATTGTTGGGCTCGTTCATCTCCCTCCCGGCCGGTGTAGCGATAACGGCCTCGGCTTCAGATCGCATCGCGACCAGTATCGTCCTGGGTGTGATCCTCCTCGGAGTCGGGCTGTCCAAGGGGACCCTCCACCTCGATTCCCAGATTCGCGGTGAGGTGGCCGATGCCTGATCGGCGCCCCACGATTCTGGTGCTCACGACCACCTATCCGGGTCGGGTCGGCGACGGCACTCCGCAGTTCGTCCACGATCTCAGTGCGGCGCTGGTGCCGGAGTTCCGCATGGTGGTTCTGGCGCCACGGGTACCGGGATCGATCCCGACCGAGACAGTCGATGGGGTCGAGATCCATCGGTTCGCATACTTCCCCACCCGTTGGGAAGGTCTCGCTGACGGTGCCACCCTGCCCAACCTCCGCCGTGAGAAGTGGCGGATGGTTGAGTTGCCGTTCCTGTTCGGTCTGTTCCAGTTTCACTCGTGGCGGCTCGCTCGACGTCTGCGGCCCGAACTGGTTCACGCCCACTGGGTGATTCCCACGGGTCTGTTCGCCGAGTTGGCCGTGGCGGGTCGGGATACTCCGGTGGTACTGACGGCTCACGGGGTCGATCTACACGCCCTGCGGATCGGGCCGCTGCAGCGGCTCCGCCGATGGGTGATCGGCCGGGCCGCCATCGTGTTGCCCGTCAGTGACGCCCTGGCTGCCCGGGCCCGCGATCTGGCTCCCGACACCGATCGGATGGTGATCCCCATGGGTGCCGACACCGCCGATCTCAGGAACTCGGTCGGAATTCGTTCCCCGCGGCCCGGTCGGCTCCTGTTCGTGGGTCGACTGGCCGAGAAGAAGGGCGTGGGCGTGCTGCTGAGGGCCCTGGCCGGAGCCGATGGACTGTCACTGGCGGTGGCCGGTGACGGACCCGACCGGGACGATCTCGAGAGGTTGGCCTCGGATCTGGCTCTCACCGACCGGGTCACGTTCCTGGGTCGGGTCTCCCGTGAGCGGTTACCCGAGCTGATGCGTACGGCCGAGGCCATGGTCATTCCGTCGGTGGAGAGCTCCGACGGTGACATGGAGGGTACGCCCCTCGTGCTTGCCGAGGCGGTGGCGGTGGGACTTCCGGTCATCGCCTCGCGTCTGGGTGGTATCGCTGATCAGATGGATGATTCCACCGCGGTGCTGGTCGAGCCCGGTGACGTGGCCGAACTGGGTCGGGCGCTGCGTGACGTGGCCGAGGGTCGAATCGACCTGGCACACCGGGCCCGACGGGCCACGGAGGTCGTGGCCCCGCGTCTCGACTTGGCCAACACCGCGGATGCCTACCGTACGGTGTACCGCAGGCTTGTCCACTCGCCTTCGGGGGCCGGAAGCCGAATCGAGTAGTCGCCGCGGGAGGACGCCCCAAGGCTGCTCACGTGGCCACTGCGCCTACCCGCCCGGTCGGCCCTCGCGGGACGGTTCCGAGGGTCCCGGGGTCGGCCGTCCCAACGGGCCGGCGAACGGTGGCCGGTGCTGCCCGTTTCGACAGCCGGCTCACCGGTGATGGCCACGATCTCCGGCTGCTCTCGGTGACGGTGTGAACGTAACGACCCGGGGGGTCGCAGACCTGTCGTCCGCTGCGGCGATGCGGCTAGGGAATCAGCTGATCGGAGCGGAGCTCTGAGGGCAGACGGTCGAAGACCGAAGCGGTGACAGGGCCCATGACCCTGATCTCGCTCACCGCCAGGTTGATCTGGCGCTGATCACCCGGGGTCTGGAACTCGGGGCCGTCGGTGGTGAGGATCCACGAGCTGGTCCCCGGGGGCAGTTCGACCTCGACATCGAGGGCGAACACGCGCCCGACCGCCAGGCCCTCGGTCACCTGAATCCCGGGATCCTCAGCCCGGGCCAGACGAACGGGGTAGGGCCCGCCGGGAGCGGTGAGTCCCTCGACCCTGAGTCGAACGGAACGGGGCTCGTCCAGTGGATTGTCGAGGGTGAACACGGCCCTGTCGGTTCCGAAGCTGCCTCCGGTGGTGAACGGACCCTGACGATGGAACCCGTCGCCGAGATCGGCGGTGACCGGCCACAGAACCTCCTGCGACATCCGGCTCATTTCCTCCGAACCGATGATTCCCTCGAGAACCTCACGCCGACCGGTCAGGGTGAAGTACTGCTGGCGGGAGTCGGTCAGGTCCGGGGGCACTCCGAACTGGGTTCGTACCGCCTCGCCGCCGTCGTCGTATCCCCAGGTGTCGAGGTACACCCCGTCGAACCCCACCGCGGTAATGGCGTCGAGCGCGACCTGGGCGGGCAGACGGGCGAGCTGCTTCTGCCACTCCGCCGCCGGCCGACCCTTCATGGCCCCGTAGCTCCAGGCGATGCCGTCGGTGTGGAGGTATGCCCTCATGTGCCCGTACTCGACCTTGAAGCTGTGGGGAGGCTCGGGATAGGGCACCCGGGGAAGATTGAAGACCATCGGATCGCTCTGATCGGCCAGCAGGTTCTCCACACCTCCGAAGAAGGAGGCATCGGCGGCCCAGGCCGTGTCGAGGGCCCGGTAGTCGGGGGGTGTGCCCGGAGACTGGTCGAACACGCCCAGGGCGAGGACACCCAGGAGAAGGGCCGAGGGAACAGCTTCGCGGATCCCATGGTCCCGGAGCCGGGTCCGCACCTCGTCGGCCAGCAGCCCGAAGGTCAGCAGGGCGAAGAACCCGAGATACACGACGATGCGGTTCCAGGTACGAATCTCCTCGAAACCGGCCAGGGCGAGAAGGAACGACAACCCGCCGGGCACGCTGACCAGGACCGCGACCATGATGATCGCTCCGGCGGGCACCGCCAGGGCCCACCTTCGTCCCTCCTCCTCGTTGGCCGGCGGCGGCTGGTCCCGTCCCGTGGTGAAAGCTGCTCGCAGTAGCAGGACGAGAGCGGCCACGAACCCGAACGTCCCCACCAGACCCAATGCCTGACCCCCCTCGCTGGGAATCCGTCCCTCCGCCGCCTTCTTTCCAAGTTCCGCCAGAGCCGGGATCGGGTGATCCTCCGAGGGCAGAACCACCCTGGAGATCTTGAGGGCGTAGAACTCGCCCTCGAAGGTCTCCCTCTGAACGGTCTCCGTGTTCGGGCCGTTGTTCCGCTGATAGATCAGAGTGGGGAGGTTGACGGTTACTACCAGGCCCAGAATGGCCACACCGAAACCAAGGGCCAGGACGAACGGCCGGTAGTCACGGTCCCGGATCCAACGCACCAGACCGATCAGACCGGCGAGCACCGGGACGAAGGCCGCGGCCACGGTGTCGGTGGTACCCACCAGGAACACGGCCAGGGCGATCAACGCCAGGCGCCGGTGGGAGAACCGCAGTTGTCGTAGTCCTCGCCGGGAGAAGTCGGCCACATCGCCGTCGGCTCCCATCAGCCAGAGGAGCACCAGGGACGCCACCGGGGCGGCGAAGTACCCGGACCGGTAGATGTGAGGTGTCCCGTGCCAGAAATGGAAGGGCAGGACGCTGTAGAGCACCGACACCACCATGGCGACCCGCGGGGATAGGCCGAGGTGGCGCAGGACCAGGTAGGCGGCCACCGCCACCAGGGCGAAGGTGATCATGAAGTAGGTGTTCATGACCAGGGGGGCGCTGTCGGTGAACAGGGTCAGGAACCGGACCATGGCGACCTGGAGGCTCTCGCCGCCACTGGGGAAGTCGTAGTGCTCGAGACCCATGGGAGCCCCGAGATGGGGGTTGGTGAACCACCAACCGGTGTCGTGAACGGTCTTGACGTGGCCGAGTCCTGAGAGGGCGTCGCCGCCGTAGTTGATCGGGACCCGGGGGCTCATACGCCACAGTCGTAGAGCCCATGCGGCGGCGGCGACCGCCAGCAGGGCCACTCCGGAGGTCTGCAGGGCGAGGAGCCCTCCGAAGCGGCGGGAGTCTCCTCTGGGGGCGAGATTGGGGGAAATGGTGTTCTCCGCGGGCCGAGGGAAGCCGGCCTCGGGGCCGGACGGTTGGACGCTTCTCCACGCGACAGGACGCGATCCGGTCGAGAGTATCGGCGCCGGTGAGATATGTATGCGACCCCTCCACCGTCGGCGGCCGGGCCTCGACGGTACCCTCGCTCCCATGCAGAAGCGGGTAGTTGTCATCGGCGGTGGACCGGCCGGATACGAGGCGGCCACCTACGCGTCACGGTTCGGGGCCGAGGTGGTGCTGGTGGAGAGCAGCGTGCTGGGAGGCCAGGCCCACCTGCGCGACTGCGTGCCCTCCAAGTCCATGATCGCCACCGGAGGGGCGATGTCCTTCGCCCGCCGGATCTCGGGCATGGGGCTGGCCGAGGTGGAGCCCACGATCGACACCGGCCACATCAGGCAGCGGATCGAGGGAATCCAGAAGCGCATCGAGTCGTCGATCCGCGATGGTCTGGAGAGCCAGGGGGTCCGCATCATCCGGGGAACCGGTCGCCTGATCAGCCCGAAGGAGGTGTCGGTCACCTCCGAGGACGGCGAGGAGACGATCGGTGCCGACGTCTTCGTTCTGTGTACGGGCAGCAGGCCCCGGATCCCCGAGTGGGCTCCCATCGACGGCGAACGGGTGCTGACCACCCGCGACGCCTATCCCCCTGACGTCATCCCCGAACACCTGGTGGTCGTGGGGTCAGGGGTCACCGGGGTGGAGTTCGTCCACATGTTCACCTCCCTGGGGTCCCAGGTGACTCTCATCGTGAGCCGCCAGCAGGTGCTCCCCAACAAGGATCCCGAAGCCGCAGCCGTGCTGGAGCATGACTTCCTCCGCCGCGGTGTCCAACTCTTCAAGGGGGCCCGGGCCATCGAGGTCAGGCGGGACGGGGCCGAGGTGAGCGTGGTCTGCAACGACGGTCGGATAGCGGTCGGCAGTCACGCCCTGATGGCCATCGGTTCGGTTCCCAACTCGGCGGGGCTGGGGCTCGAGGCCGCCGGGGTGGAGGTCGACGACCACGGCTACGTGATCTCCGACCACAACATGCTGACCACGGTTCAGAACATCTACGTGGCCGGGGATCTGAGTGGTCGACTGCCCCTGTCCTCGGTGGCGGCGATGCAGGGACGCAAGATCGCCGAGCACGCCATGGGGCTCCACGCCGGGCGACCTCACCGACACATCGAGTACGAGAAGGCGGCTTCGGCGATCTTCACCGAACCCGAGATCGCCGACGTCGGGCTGGCCGAGGCCGAGGCTTTCGCCGCCGGTCGCAAGATAAGGGTCACCAAGGTCCCGTTCTCGACCAACGCCAAGGCTCTGATCAACGACGACCCCCGGGGTTTCGTGAAGATCGTCTCCGATCCCAACACCGGCGTCGTCCTGGGCGGGTCGATCGTCGGCCGGCACGCGGCGGAACTGATCTCTGTCATCGCCCTGGCGGTGACGGCCGGTCTCCACGTGCAGGACATCCACGAGAGTCTCTTCGTCTACCCGTCGCTGTCCGAATCACTCTCCGACGCCGCCGAGTAGCGAAGCCGCGGCAGCGGCCCCTCCCCAGGTGGGAGCTACTCGATCACCACCACCACGTCACCGGCACCGACACTGTCCTCGAGGGCGACCTTCACCTCGGTGACCGTCCCGGACCTGTCCGCCTTGATCTGGTTCTCCATCTTCATGGCCTCCAGCACGACCACGGGATCTCCGGCCTCGACCGTGTCGCCCTCGGCCACGAGGATCTTGATGATCTTGCCCTGCATGGGCACGGCCACCCGACCGGAGCCGGCGGCGGGCCCCGCCGCTCCCGAGGAGGACCCCCGCCGTGAGCGGGGGCGCTCGGCCGGTCCGGATCCCGAGGTCTCGGGCACCCACGCCGACACCTCGAAGCGCTTGCCGTTCACCTCGACGACGGCGTCACGGCGGACCCGGGCGGGCTCACCGGATTCGACAGAGCCGCCGGCACCGGCCGGCGGGCCGCCCTCGGGAATCTCGAGGTGGGACTCGACCCACTTGGTGGAGTGCTCGCCGGCGGCGAAGTCTGGATGGGAGACGATGGCCTCGTGGGCCGCGGCGGTGGTGGCGATTCCCTCGACCTTCAGCTCGGACAGAGCCCGTCGCATGCGGGCCAGGGCGTTGTCACGGTCGGTTCCCCACACGATGAGCTTGGCCACGAGATTGTCGTAGAACTGGCTGACCTCGTCGCCCTGCTGGTAGCCGGCATCCCAGCGGACTCCCGGTCCCTGGGGAACCCGGAGCACGTCGATGTGGCCGGGTGAGGGAGTGAAGCGGCCCCCGCTGGGATCCTCGGCGTTGATGCGGGCCTCGATGGCGTGACCCCGGGACTCCACGCCGGCCTGATCGACCGAGAGTGGTTCGCCGGCCGCCACCCTTATCTGCTCGACCACGAGATCTATCCCGGTGACCAGTTCGGTGACGGGATGCTCGACCTGCAGACGGGTGTTCATCTCCAGGTAGTGGAACTGACCGTCCTGGTAGAGGAACTCGACGGTGCCGGCATTGCGGTAGTCGCAGCCCCGGGCGACGGCCACGGCCGCCTTGCCCATGGCCCGGCGGATCTCGTCGGGAAAGTCGGGGGCGGGAGACTCCTCGAGAAGCTTCTGGTGCCGGCGCTGGGCGGAGCAGTCCCTCTCTCCCAGCCAGACGATGTTGCCGTGGGCGTCACCGATTATCTGCATCTCGATGTGGCGGGGATGGGTCAGGTACCGCTCCATGTAGCACTCGTCCCGTCCAAAGTAGGACAGGGCCTCACGCTGGGCGCTCTCGAGGGCGTCAGGCACCTCCTCGGGCCCGTGGGCCACCTTCATCCCCCGACCGCCGCCCCCGTAGGCGGCCTTGATGGCAACCGGCCAACCGTGCTCGGTCCCGAAGAGGATCACCTCCTCGGGGGAGGTGATGATCTCCGATGTTCCCGGGACACTGTGGACCCCGACCTTCTCCGCCGCGTTCCGGGCCGAGATCTTGTCGCCCATGATCTCGATGGCCTCGGGGGGAGGCCCGATGAAGGTGACCCCCAGATCGGTGATCCGGCGGGCGAAGTCGGCGTTCTCACTGAAGAAGCCGTACCCGGGGTGGACGGCGTCGGCCCCACTGGATTCGATGACCGACACGATGGCGTCGACGTTCAGGTAGCTCTCCGCCGCAGTCTCCCCTCCGATGGAGTAGGCCTCGTCGGCGAGGCGGACGTGCATGGCGTTGCGGTCCAGTTCGGAGTAGACGGCCACGCTGGTGATGCCCATGTCCCGGCAGGCCCGGATCACCCGGACTGCTATCTCTCCACGGTTGGCGATGAGGATCTTTGAGAACACGTCCCGTCCCGGTGTGTGATTCGGTCAGTACTGGATCTGAAGTGGGATCTCCCTGGATCCCACCGGCCCATGATCTTGCCAGACGAACCGGCCCCCGACCCCCTCCGCCGGTATCGGCGCCGCGGTCACGGTCCCACCCGGGGTGTCAGCCGTCCCCCGATCCCGATGAAGGGCTGATCCTCATCCGGGGCGGGATCCTCGAAAAGGACGGGTGAACCGACCAGGGCCCCGGGCTCCTCGACGGCGTAGACCCGCTCGGCGATAGGCCGTAGGGGGCTGTTGAGATCCGGCAGGAGATTCATCGGGGGCTTGAGGCCCCGGGCGGTCAGCCACAGGCGACCTTCCCGGCTCTCCACCCGGTACCCGACGGCCAGGCGGCGGTAGGTGCCGACCAACGAGGCCGGGTCGTGGGCCAGGTCGACGGGAGTGGGCATGGCGTCGGGTGGCGGGGGAGGGGACGCACCCACCAGGCTGCCGAAGACGTGGGCGAACACGTCCCGGGACACCGCCGCCGCGCCTCCGGGCGGACCGCCGGTCGTCAGGAGGGACACGACCGTCCCCGAAGGAGGATGCATCCTCAGATACGACGTCTGGCCGATGGTGGAGCCGTCGTGGCCGATCATCTGCTCGCCGTCCCAGTCGAAGTGCATCCACCCCAGGCCCCATCCGGCGGCGATCGACCAGGGAGGGAGGTCGACCTGTCGTCGCTGCATCTCCCGGGCGGACGACTCGGAGAGCACCCGGCCCCCGTCGGGCCCGATCGCCTCGTCGAGGTGGGTGTGGGCGAAGGCGATCAGATCGCGGGCCCGGGCGAAAGGGGTGGCCCCGGCCGGGCCGTTGGAGCGGGCCAGCCGCCAGACGGGAATCACCACCGGAGGACGTCCCGCCGTCGGGTTCACGTGCCCGACGGCGGCACGATGGAGGATCGCCTCCTCCGGCTCGGTTCCCATGGTGGACAGCCCGAGAGGGTCGAGGATCCGTTGGCGCAGGGCCCGATGCCACGGCGACCCCGTCAGCTTCTCCACGATCCGGCCGGCGATCACGAAACCGGCGTTGCAGTAGGAGAAGTGCCGACCGGGACGGTGTACCTGGGGTAGGGCCGCGCACCCCACGACGAATCTCTCCACACAGTCGTCCCCGGGCCCGGTGTCGAGGAAGTGGTCACCGTCCATGCCGCTGGTGTGGGTCAGGAGCTGGGTGATGTCGATGGTCCGGGCGGCCGCCGGGTCGGCCAGTTGGAACTCGGGCAGCACATCCACCACCGGTGTGTCCAGCTCGAGGAGTCCCGCGTCGCGGAGCTGCATGATCAGGGTGGTGGTGAACACCTTGGTGATCGAGCCGATCTGGAACACCGAGTCCGTAGTGGCCGCCACCCCGGTGGCGGCGTTGACCAGACCGGCGGCGCACTCCGTGATGTCATCTGCGTACGCCACCGCCAGGGACGCCCCCACGACTCCACGACGGGCGATGCTCTCCCGGAGTAGCCCGTCGAGATCGGACATGTCGGACCCCCGATCGGGTTCCCGGACAGTTTCGGCATCGGCCATGGGACCTTCCGATCAGGCTGTGGGCCCGGCGAGTCTGCGCCGGTACGGAGCAAAGCTATTCTGCCCGGGTGGACGAACCGCCCGCCGCCAGAACGGTCTTTCGTGTCGAGCATCTGGGTGAGATCGGCTCGACCAACCGGGAGCTGGTCCACAGGGCGCGGGAGGGAGCCGAGAGTGGTCTGGTCCTCGTGGCCGACCACCAGACCGCAGGACGTGGAAGATCGGAACGACGCTGGCTCGACTCGCCCGGTGCATCACTGCTGATGTCGGTGCTGGTTCGACCCCGGGCCCCGGCGGACCGACTGCACCTGTACGGCACCGCTCTGGCCCTGGCGGCCCGCTCGGCGGCCGAGTCGTTCTGTGGGGACCTCTCCTCCGCCGAGGCGGGCATCACCCTGAAATGGCCCAACGACCTGGTTGTGGACCACGCCGACCGCACCTGGCGAAAACTCGCCGGGGTGCTGGTCGAGACCGGTTTCGAGGACAACCGGCCCTCGTGGCTGGTACTGGGTCTGGGACTGAACCTCGACACCCCCGAGTTACCGCGCTCCGATCCGGGACTGGATCCCGTCGGGCTCCGCGAGGTGGCGAGCGGGCCCGTGTCCCGGGACGATCTGACCGAGGCGGTCCTGGCCGAGCTGGACACCAGGCTCGAACTGATCCGGGCCGGGGCGGGGGGGTGGATACTCCGGGAGGCCCGCCGGGAGTCGGCGGTTCTGGGCCGGGCGGTCACCGTCGAGGAGGCCGACGGCACCCTGGTGGGAACGGCCGTGGACATAGACGACTCCGGCCGTCTGGTTGTGAGATCCGGAGGGGTCAACACGCCACTGGTCACCGGTGACGTCTCCCGGCTGCGTCCGGCCCTGGAGGACTGACCCGGTGGTCGCGGCGCTCCTGTCAGCCGCCCGCTGTCTGTTGAATCCGATGCCGTGCACTACCCTCGGCCCGGGCGGACCGTGACCGGGCAGGGATCACACAGCCGGGGTCGGGTCGAAGTCGGACAGTGGAGAGGGGAATGGGGAGAACAGCGGAGGAGGCTCTGGCCTGCGACCTGGCGGCAATAGAGATGTTCGCATCGGAGGAGAAGAACCACCGGTACGATCTTCAGACCGCCGCCATCATCAGGCGGGTACTCGGCCCCGGTGATCTGGCAGTCGACATCGGGGCCCACACGGGGGAGATCCTCTTCTGGTTCTTCCAGGCGGCTCCCGAGGTCTCGCATCTGGCGGTGGAGCCGATACCGCACCTGGCCGCGGGACTGAGATCGGAGTATCCCACCGCAGAGGTGCACGAGGTGGCGTTGGTGGCCGAACCGGCCGGACCGATCACCTTCCACCACGTGGTCTCCGATCCGGGGTACAGCGGGATCAGGCGGCGGGTGATGGATCGGGCCGAGGAGGAGATAGAGAGCATCGAAGTCGCCACCACGACCCTGGATTCCCTGGTCGGGGATCGTTCGGTCTCCCTGGTGAAGCTGGACGTGGAGGGGGCCGAGCTGGGTGTGTTCCAGGGTGGGGAGAGGACCATCTCCCGGGACCGTCCGGTCATCATCTTCGAACACGGACTCGGGGCCGCTGACGTCTATGGCACTCGGCCGGGTGACGTGTACGACATCCTGGACTCGTTCGGGCTCGACCTGTTTCTCCTGGCCACCTTCCTCGAGACCGGGCCACCCCTGTCTCGAGCCCAGTTCGAGGATCAGTTCAACCGGGGACGAAACTACTACTTCGTCGCCGGCCCCGACCCCCGGTCTGAGTGAGCCGGGGCCGGCCTGGTGTCCGGCTCGTCACGGTCCGGGGGGCGGTGACCCAGGGGTGTGGGGCTCCCCTGATGACAGTTCCCGTGCCGGTAGGATGATTGATCCACCCCCCGGGTCGAAGAGACAGCTGATCCTCCCGCCGTGCCCGCGAACGGGCTTCAGACACCATCAGGAACCCCTCAGAGCGAAGATGAGAGCCCAAGTGCAGACGATCTGGGACAGCCGTCCCCTGATCGGCAACTTCGCCCAACGGGAGCTCAAGGCCCGGTACCGTCGCAGCATCCTCGGCTGGGCCTGGTCGATGATCAACCCCCTGGCGACCATCGCCATCTACACCCTGGTGTTCGGTGTGATCTTCAAGGCCGAGCCCCCCGTGGCGGGGAACGGCAGCACCCGGTCGTTCGCTCTCTACCTGTTCACGGGCCTGGTCACCTGGAACCTCTTCTTCACCATGGTGATGGGTCCCATGGACTGGCTGGCGGGCGTGGCCGATCTGCTCAAGAAGGTCCAGTTCCCACCCGACGCCGCCATATTCGGGGGCACCCTCTCCGGGGTGGTCCAGAGCCTGATCGAGGCCGGCGTTCTCCTGGTGATAATGATCGGCATCGGCAACGTGGGCTGGACCTACCTGCTCCTGCCGTACGTGCTGGCCACCACTCTGCTGTTCGGGCTGGGGATCGGGTTCGTGCTGGCCATCGCCAACGCCCACTTCCGGGATATCAAGCACCTGACCGGAATCGCCCTGAACGTGTGGTTCTTCCTGACCCCGATCGTCTATCCCCCCAGTCTCTTCCCGGAGGAGTACGCGGGGCTTCCCGCCGCCAAGCTGGTGCACCTGAACCCCATGTTCCAGTACGTGGAGGCCACCCGGGATTCGGTCTACGTGCTTAGCTGGTCCGGCGGTCTGCGGCTCCTGTCACTGGGGCTCATGGCCGCCGTCTCCTTCGTCGTCGGCTGGACGTTCTTCGTTCGACACTCCGTCGACATCAGTGAGGAGCTGTAGTGGTCGCCGACGTCGCCATCTCCGTGGAGTCGGTGTCGAAGCGTTTCAAACTGGCCGAGGATCGGGCCAGCTCCATAAAGGAGCTCATGGTCAGCCGGAGGCGACGCAACGCCGAGTCCGGATTCTGGGCGGTGAAGGACGTCTCACTGGAGATCCCCCGTGGCACCACCTTCGGACTGGTCGGTCACAACGGATCGGGCAAGTCGACCCTGCTCAGGTTGATGGCCGGGATACACCAGCCCAGTTCGGGGCGCATCGAGGCCCGGGGGCGAATCTCCTCCCTGCTCGAGCTCGGTTCGGGTTTCCATCCCGATCTGACCGGCCGTGAGAACATCTATCTCAACGGGGCGATGCTCGGTCTCAACAAGAAGCACATGCGCTCGATCGTGGACGAGATTGTCGACTTCTCGGGCCTGCACGAGTTCATCGACCAGCCGGTCAAGGTCTACTCCAGCGGTATGTACGTGAGGCTCGGATTCGCGGTGGCTGTTCACGTCGAGCCCGAGATCCTCCTGGTCGACGAGGTCATGGCGGTGGGCGACGAGGAGTTCCAGCGACGCTGCTTCGACCACATGTACAAACTGCGTCGCGACGGGGCCACCGTCGTGTTCGTCTCCCACTCGCTCTCGATGGTCGAGTCGATGTGTGAGAACGCGGCCTGGCTGGACCACGGTTCCCTCATGGAGGTGGGGCCGGCGGTCGAGGTCTGTCAGTCCTACCTGACCCAGGTCAACGACGCCGAGGCCGAGAGGATCTCCGCCGAGCAGGCCGAGCTGGACGCCGGCCGGGAGGTGGAGCTGACCGGGGAGCACCGGGGATCGGGGGAGATCAGGGTGTACCACGTCGACATCCTCGACCCGCAGTGGAACCGCATCCCCCATGCCCGTACGGGCGAGCCGCTGCGAATCCGACTGTGGTACGACGCCGCGGTCCCCATCGACAATCCCCGCTTCTCCTTCGATCTCTTTCAGGAGGAGGGCGTTCACGTCGCCGGGGCCACCACCCAGGGCCAGATCGAAACCGGGAAGATCGAGGCCGGACAGGGATTCATCGACTTCGCCGTCCCGAAGTGGCCGGTGAACCCCGGCTCCTACTTCGTGGGGGTGGCGGTCACCGACGGTGAGGGACTGCACACCTTCGACCACGTCGACCGCATCATTGCGGTGAAAGTGGCGGCGGGGGGTAGTAGCGACCGGGGACTGGTACGCATCGACGGAGCGTTCGAACCGCCCGTCGCCCATGAGGTGTCCTGAGGGGCCCACGGTCGGCCCCGACGGTGGGACTAGCGTCGTGGGATGAGTGATGTCCCGTCTCAGCCGGCCGGGAACCGGGCGCGGGAGGGTGGGAACCACCGCGAGTCCCGCAGCCCACCAGTCGTAGCACCGCATGCTCTGACGGCTGAGGAGGTCCTGGGCCTCGTCGGAGCCGACCCGGTCTGGGGCCTGGGCCCGTCGGAGGCCCGGCTACGTCTCGATCGGGACGGGCCCAACGAGCTCACCGGCGCTCCGCGGCGCAGCTGGATCACGCGGCTGGCTGAGCAGTTTGCCGATCCCCTCGTGCTCCTGCTGGTGGCGGCGATCGTGGTCTCCCTTCTCGCCTGGTGGCTCGAGAACGAACCGGGGCTTCCCTTCGATGCCATCGTCATCGGCGTCATCGTGGCCCTGAACGCGGCGATCGGCGCCGTCCAGGAGCGCCGGGCGGAGCAGGCGGTGGCCGCCCTCCAGGAGATGGCCACGGCCCGAGCGGTGGTGGTGAGGGGAGGAGATGTGGTGCGCATTCCCTCCCGGGAGGTGGTGGTGGGGGACCTGCTGGTCCTGGAGGCCGGGGCGGCCGTGCCCGCCGACGCCCGCCTACTCACCGGAAGCTCGATGGCGGTCTCGGAATCCTCGCTGACCGGAGAGAGTGAATCGGTACGCAAGGGACCGGAGCCGGTGGAGGCCGAAGCGGCTCTGGGGGACAGGTCCTCGATGGTCTTCGCCGGGACGGTGGTGACCGAAGGGCGGGGCCGGGCGGTGGTCACGGCCACCGGAATGGACACCGAGATAGGTCGAATCGCGACCCTGCTGGGTGAGACCGAGAGGAGAGCCACCCCCCTGGAAAGGGAGATCGCCGCGGTCGGGCGTTACCTCGGGCTGGCGGTGGTGGTCACGGCCGCCATCGTCGTGGTTGCCATCCTGGCGGTGTCCGACATCGAGTCGGCGGCCGATCTGGTCGACGTTCTCCTCATAGGCGTGTCCCTGGCGGTGGCCGCGGTGCCCGAGGGCCTCCCCGCCGTGCTGTCGGTCGTACTGGCCATCGGGGTCCAGCGGATGGCCCGCCGGAACGCTCTGGTCAAGAGGCTCGCCTCGGCCGAGACTCTCGGATCGGCAACCGTCATATGCACCGACAAGACGGGGACCCTGACTCGGGGGGACATGACGGTGCAGGCGGTGCTCGTGGCTGTGGGCGAGGTGGAGATCGTTTCCGGTGACGTCTCAGAGGCCGACACGGGAGAGGGTGGGGCGGGGGAGGACGTGCCGCCGGCGGAGGTCGCCGAGGTTCTGCTGGCCGGCGCAGTGGCCTCCAACGTAGTTCTCGTCGTCGATGGGTACGAGACTGTGATTCACGGTGATCCCACCGAAGTGGCGCTGGTGCGCGCCGCCCTCGACACCGGGATCTCTCCCGTGCGGTTGTCCCGGTTCGAGAGGATCCTCGAGATTCCGTTCTCCTCGGACCGCAAGAGGATGAGTGTCCTCGTGGTCGACCGAGGATCAGGCGATGAGAGGGCGCTCCTCATCACCAAGGGGGCCCCTGATCTGCTCCTGGACAGGTGCGTCGCAGAGAACACGGCGTCGGGGGAACGGGAACTCACCGACGGTGACCGTCTCCGGTGGCGGGAGCGGATCGAGTCTCTGGCCGATCGGGCCATGCGGACCCTGGCCGTGGCCCGGCGGCCTGTTCCCGATACTCCGGTTCCAGATCCCTCAGTGACCTTCGAGACCGACGTCAGGTACCTCCCCGAGAGGCCGACCGCAGTGGTCACCGATTCGCCGGAGGACCTGGAGACCGCCCTGACCCTTCTCGGGGTTGTGGGGATCATCGATCCTCCCCGCCCCGGGGCGGCGGAGTCCGTGGCTCGAGCCCGGCGGGCCGGCATCAGGGTGATCATGATCACCGGCGACCACCCGCGTACCGCTCTCGGCCTGGCCCGCGAGGTGGGTATCGCCGGCCCCGACGACACGGCCGTGACCGGTCCCGAGCTGGAGCGGGCGACCGACGAGGAGCTCCGCCGTCTGGTACAGGATGCAGTCGTGTTCGCCCGGGTGGCACCGGTACACAAGCTTCGACTGGTCGAGGCGCTCCGAAACGAGGGTGAGATCGTGGCCATGACCGGGGACGGGGTGAATGACGCTCCGGCCCTCAAGGCGGCCGACATCGGGACCGCCATGGGTGTGGCCGGGACAGATGTGGCCCGTGAGGCCGCGGACATGGTGCTGACCGACGACAACTTCGCCACGATCGTGGCCGCGGTGGCCGAGGGTCGCGGCATCTTCCACAACATCGGGAGTTTCCTCCGCTACCTGCTGTCATCCAACATGGGCGAGGTCATGACCATGCTGGGCGGCGTGGTGCTCGCCGGGGTGCTGGGGCTCTCGGGGAACGGCGACGCCATCGTCGCTCCTCTCACCGCGGCCCAGATCCTGTGGATCAATCTGCTGACCGACACCGGTCCGGCTCTGGCCCTGGGAGTCGACCCGATCGATCCCGAGCTCATGAACCGTCCCCCGCGGGCCCCGGGGGACAGGGTGATCGACGCCACCATGTGGAGCGGGGTGCTCCTGGTGGGTCTGGTCATGGCCGCCGTCACCCTCGCGACGATGGACTGGTACCTCCCGGGGGGACTCATCGAGGGTTCCGCCAGCTTGATCCGGGCCCGTACCGCGGCCTTCACCGTGCTGGTCCTGGCCCAGCTCTTCAACTGCTTCAACGCCCGCTCCGACCGGGTGAGCGGGTTTCACCACTGGGCCGTCAACCGCTGGTTACTGGTGGCGGTGGCCGTGTCCCTGGCCCTGCAGATCATGGTCGTCCACATCCCGCTGCTCAATGAGGCGTTCGGAACCGTTCCCCTGACCGCCGGGGACTGGCTCCGGTGCACCCTCCTGGCCGGTGTGGTCCTGGGTGCCGGGGAGCTGCGGAAATCGGTCGTCCGGTACCGGGGCCAGCGGACCTGAACTCCCGGATGGGGCCGAGTCAGTCCGCGCGGACCAGCTTCTCGAGGTGAGGGGTGAGACGACCGGCGAGGACACTCCAGTCGAAACGGGCCCGGACGTGTTCCTGGGCCCTCCGCACCATCCGGGTGAGATGGGGGTCGGTGGGCTCGCGTTGCACGGTGTCGGCGATCAGGTCCGCGAACTCGTCCTCTCCGGCGACCCGGTAGAAGCCGGAATCGGCGGGGGCGACTCCTCGGCCCCCGAACGAGGTGCTCACCGTCGGGATTCCCGCCGCCAGGTACTCGACCATCTTCAGGTTGGTACCGGACCCCTCCAGCATCGGATTCAGGGCCACGTCCACTGTTCCCAGCAGGATGTGCTTCGTGGCGTCACCGATGACTCCCAGTTGGATCACGTTGGGTGGGAGGGTGGCGGGATCGAACGCCTGGGTGTGGCTCCCGGCCATGAGGAACCGGACTTCGGGCATCCCGGGGGCCATCTCGTGGATCCATTCGGCGGCCCTGAGGTTCGGGGAGTGCCAGCTGGCGATGAACAGCCCCAGCCGCAGCTCTCCCCCGGAATCCCCGTAGGCCTCCGCCCAGCGCAGCCGGCGGGTCACCCGCTCGCGGGGGTCGACGAAATCCAGGTGATCGAGGTCCACGCCGTTGGGGATCACGACGCTCGGGGCCCCCGCGGCGGGATACAACCGCTGGAGCAGGTCGGCATCCTCCTGGGAGCAGGCGATGGAGAGCCGGGCCCGGGACAGGGCCGCGGCCTCGACCCGGGACACCTGAGCCCGGACGAGATCGGCCTCGGGTCCGCTGAGGTACATCTGGTCCTTCAGGACCGCCTCGACATTCTGGTTGTCGAGGACCACCGGCAGTTCGCAGCCGGCTATGTCCAGGGCGGGCAGCATGTAGGGCTGGATCAGGACCACCGCGGCCGCACCACGGAGTCTCTCGTGGAGCACGGAGAGGTAGCGCGGAGTGAGGGCGATCCGGCTTCCGCCCAACAGGTCCGACACGGGAACACCCGCATGGACGCTGGCCGCCACCTCGGCATCGTGGTGGGCTCTGCTCCTGGGAACGGCGGTCTCGGTCAGCCCCGGTTCGGCCGAAGCGGTCCACTCGGGGCTGTCGACGTCGGTGAGGGTCACGAAGTCGATGTCGAAGGATTCGGTCAGGTGGCGGTAGAGATGGAAACAACGGAGCTGTCCACCGCCCCGGGGATCGTGGATCGGGTAGGTGGAGAGCAGGACCAGTCGGGGTCGGCCGCCGGCCCGGGCGGGGGCCGGGTGGTGGCGTGGTCCGGGTGTGGCCCGGGTCAGGAAACGGCCCAGGTTCGGCCAGTTGATGTCGGCCACGGAATCGACGCAGTGCGCAGACATCGCCGTCGACAGGTCGGGGTTGTTCGCAAGAGCGTTCATGACCCGACCCAGTGATCGACCGTCGGGCTCGCAGACGAACCCGTTCGCTCCGTCGCGGACGATCTCGGTCGGTCCCCCGGAATCGGAGGTGGTGACAACCGGGGTGCCACAGCCCAGAGCCTCCACCGTTATCAGTCCGTAGTCCTCGTCGCGGGGAACGAACGGTACCGCCAGGGCCCCGGCGTAAAGCGAGGTCAGCTCGTCATCGGGGACGAACCCGAGGAAACGGACGCGGGGATCGTCGGCGGCGGCCGACTCCAGTCGCTCGCGGGCCGGCCCGGTCCCGGCGATGAGGAGCGGAGTGTCACCCTCGACAGCTGACATGGCGGCGATGATCATCTCGATGCGCTTGGGATCGTCGAGCCGTGACGCGGTGAAGAAGTACTCGCCTCCCGCCTTGGGCGTCAGCTCCAGGGTGGTGGGCGGGAGCATCACCTCCACGCCGACCCCCGGAGGGAAGTAGCCCTCACGCCGGGCCACGGTGTGGGATATGGCACTGTGGCGGACCACCCGCTGGGGCGACATCCCGATGCGGTCCAGGGCGTGAACCAGGGCCCGGCCGAGGGGACCGGGGTGGGCGAAATCGGGATGGTCGGCCCCCAGTTCCGTGACCAGGGAGGAATAGATCCCGAGCACCGTGTCGATATCGGCGGACTCGGGAATCCCCCCCAGGCGAATGCGTGCGTCCTCGGCCCGGGGGTCGGAGCAGTGGACCCACTCCACCGGATAGGTGTCGTACAGGCCGCGGAGGGTGTGGGCCAGGTAGATGACGTGGCGGGGATGGCGAACCATCCAGCCCGGATACTTGCCGGTGAGGACCAGGTCGAAGCCCCCGACGTCCAGTTCGGAGAATCGCCGGTAGCCGTCGATCACCTCGTGGAGGGTGGTCTCGGGGAAGGGGAGCTTGATCAGCTCGGCCCGATGGTCCGTGCGTTCGTTGAGATGGTTGACCACGCCGGTCCACAGGCGCTCGTAGCCGCCTCGGGTGTAGGGAACCGCGGCCGGGGCCACCACCGCGATACGCAGTGACGTCACCGCGGGTTTCCCATCACGGTCTCGACCCCACGGAGAAGCTGTTCGGCCGCCCTCTCCCAGGTGTACTCCAGGGAGGCGGTCCGGGCCGCGGCCCCCATCTCGGCCATCCGCTCGGGCCATTCGACCAGAGACCTGACCCCCTCGGCGACGGCTCGGGGGGTGGGATCCACGACGAGGCCGGTGACGCCGTCCTCGATCATCTCGGCCAGGCCGCCGCCGTCACGACAGACGACCACGGGCTTGCCGAAGCTCATGGCCTCCAACAGGGTCAGGCCGTAGTCCTCGTCGTAGGCGGGGGCGACCACCACCGCGGCCCGTCCGTAGAGATCGCGCAACTCCTCGTCGTCCACCCGGCCGCGGAAGCACACCAGGCTCTCGGGAACCTCGGCCAGATCGGGATACCAGGGCCGCGGCTCCCACCAGGGCTCCTCCTCGGGAGCCTCGGCGGCGGCCAGGCGGGCCGCCCATTCGCGAACCGCGGGGTACCGACCTCCCTCACCCACCTGCACCGCGGGCAGACCGAAGCCGAGATAGGCGGCGGCGACGAACAGCTCGGTCCGTTTCGTGTATTCGTGGCGACTGACACAGAGGACGTGATCTTTCCGGGTCCCCGCCTCGGCGGCCACGAACGCCGGTGCCGCCTGATAGGGCAGGAGGCGATCGTCCGAAACGGAGTTGAACCTTCGGAGGCGGTCGCGAACGGTGTTCGACGGGGTGAGGAACGCCCCCACCGAGTCGTAGTCGGGAGCCTCGATTTCCCTGATGAGGTGGGCCCCGTGGTGGTGGGTCTCGTGGCCGGGGAGACGGTTGCGCACGTAGACATCGGCGAGGTCGTAGGCCACCCGGTGGTGGTGGTAGAACACGGCCAGCTTGTTGGGGTGGCGGACCGCGGTGCTGCCCGGCTGGGTGGTCAGCACCAGATCGACGTCGGGCACCCTCAGGGTCGCGAACCGGTCGTGGAGTGACAGGTAGCCGAAGAACTCCGGGGCCGCTTCCCAGATATCGTCGGGGACGGTGGTGCCCCGCACCACCCGATCGGGGCTGGGGCCGGGGACCTCGAGGCGGGAGACCTCGTGCCCCCGGGACTCCAGAGCCTCGACCAGATGGGGTATCACCAACTCGAAGCCGCCGGTGATGCCCCAGTCGGGCTTTGCCAGGGCGATTCTCATGAGGTCCCGGGACTCACGGGCGCGTCGGGCTCATGGGGGATCAGGCCCCGCCGTGCTGATCGTCGGTCGAGCCGACCGTTCCGGTCTCTGTGCCCACCTCGGTGCCGTCGTCGTGACCTCCGGGTCGGGTGGCGAGTACGGCATAGTCCTGAGGGCCGAACATCGACCACCTGACGTAGTCGAGCAGGTCGGCCAGCTCGGGATCGTCGACCTTCGGTCGGTGTTCGAGTTCTCGAAGGGGGTGGAGGTGCCGGATCTCGACGTCGACGAATCCGGCCGACTCGACCAGGAACCCGAGCAGGTCGGGGTGGAGCGGTCGCAGGTGGGTGGGGTCGAGATAGAAGTTGGAGGCCCCCACGATGAGATTCGACGGATTGGGGGTTTCGAGCAGGAGCCGACCCCCCGGAGCCATGGCCACGAACGCCCGTTCGAGGAGTTCGGTCAGCACGTCGAGGGGGAGATGCTCGGCCAGGTGGAAGGCGGTCACGGCCCCGACGGAGGAGGCGGGAACCTCGGCCAGGTGGGTGATGGCGTCGCCCAGCCTGATGTCGAGTCCCCGGGCCTCACCCTGCTCGACGAAGGTGGGATTGGTGTCCACTCCGTAGGCCTCGACTCCGCGATCCCGCAGGACCTCGAGCCACTCACCGCGCCCAGGGCCCAGGTCGAGGATCGGCCCGTGGGCGGCCAGGTGGGAGATGTCGGATTCGTAGTCGGCCAGGGTGGCGATGATCGCCTCCCTGGACCCTCGGAACCGGTCCTCGAAGGCGGCATAGAGCTCGCTGCGACGCATCTCCTCGACCTCGGCGAGGGTGCGGGTGTGGATCCCGCCGGCGTTGCTTCCCTCGGCGGGCTCGGCGGGCTCGGACCGGGCCAGGGCCCCGATGGTGGAGTTGAGCCGGGCCCGGGTCTGGCCGAGGTCGCCCTGGAGGGTGACCAGACGGTCGTCGATGCGCTGCACCGCAGCCGAGACCTCGCCCATCCGGGCCTCGAGGACCGGGCGTCCGGTGGCCAGGTCCTCGATCTCGGACTCCAGTTCCGTCGTCAGGTTGGCGATCTTGGTTCCGAGGCTGGTGGACACGGTACGGATCCGACCGGAGAAATCGTCGAGCCGGGCCGACAACTCCTGGGTGGTGCGGGTCAGGTCGTCGAGCAGGAGCTCGTGGCCGGCGAGGGTGGCCCGGGTGGCCTCGTCACCGGCGGGGTTGGTGTCGCGAGGACGGTTCTCCAACTCGGTGATCCGGTCCAGGGCCTGTCCGAGGGCCGAGTCCAGGGAACCGATGGCGGCGATGAGGGTGGAGTTGAACGCCGCCTGCTGGGCGGTGACCGGATGCAGGGCCCGGGCCACCCCGGTCCGGACCGCCGCCATCCTGGTGTTGGCCAGATCGACGGCGTCGAGAGGAGGCAGCTGGGCGGCATGATGCAGTAGCTGGTGGAACCGGTCCCGGTGATCGGTCGGCTGGGGTGGGTCTGTGGGTTGCGTCACGATCCTGTCCATGAACTCGATGACCTGGGTCGGGTCCGCCAATTGTCCTCCCGGGGATCCTGGCTCCGAGGGTACCGCCCGCTCCCCGGGGGATGGTGGGTGCCCGAACGGCTCGACCGTGGAACACCGTTCGGCGCCGGAGCCCAGCCACTGCGGCATGCGGAGGTCCGGAGCGGTGTCAGTCTCCGGGGGACACAGTGAGATGCAGGTCCAGGTGGTCCCCACCGGTCTGGGCCAGGATCGAGTCGACATCCGCCGGATCCTCGAGGAATCGTGCCGGGACGGAGGCGTCCTCGAGGATCCCTATCCGGTAGCCGCGTTCGATCAGGTCGGAGAGCATCTCGGCGCCCTCGATCCCCGACACCCTCTGCAGGAGTCCGGGTGAGTACTCGAGCAGGATCTCCGGTCGGAGCTCCTCGAGGGTTCTCTCGGCTCCGGCGAAGGCCAGGGCCTCGGCCCCCTCGATGTCGATCTTCAGCAGGTCGAGGTGTTCCATGGCCACGGTGAGGTCGTCCAGACGCACGATCGAGACGAGATCCCGGGTCACGATCTCGGTGGGGTCGTGCTCGGTGAGAACGTCCTCGAGGCGTCCACCGAGGATGCCGTTGGAGCCGGCCGCGGTGTCCATGATCATCGTTCCCGGCCGGTCGGCGAGGGCGGCGGTGTGCACGACGGTGTTGGTGAATCCGTTGAGGACGGCGCTCACCCGGAGGAAGGCGGCGTTGGACGCCAGGGCCTCGACGGAGACGACCCTTCCGGTCGGACCGACGAGACGGGCCGCCAGAAGGCTGAACACCCCCAGGTTGGCCCCGGCGTCAACGAAGACGCCTCCCGGTCCCAGGAGCCGGCGGACGGCGGCGTCGACATGCGGCTCGTAGGCGTTGCCGGCGGCGAGGTGCGCGCCCACGGCGGGATCGTCGGTGGGAACCACCATCTCGATCCCGTCCACGTCGACGACCTCGATGGCGTCGGTTCCGGTTCCCCCCATGATCAGGCGGAAGGTCTCCCCCCTGCGGAACTCCTCGGAGTGAGCGAAGTAGGGGAGGACGTCGAGCACCGACCACTGCCCGATCCGGGGTCGGAAGAAGGCCAGTCCGGCGGGATCGGGTTCGCGCCCCTGGAATAGACGGTAGGCGAAGTGGATGTCTGCCTCTGTGAGGCGGTCGCCGGTGGGGCTGATGTCTGCGATGGTGGCGTCGTCGCCGGTCGTGGATGTTCCGGCGGGAGGGGATCCGGCCTCCTCCGACGGGGTGGCGCGGGGTGGGGCGCCGCGCCACAGCCCCCGCAGGCGCGATCTCAGTGGTTCGGGGATCCTCTTCACCGCCCGGCGGGCGGCCATACCCACACCCCTGTTTCCCGGGGCGGGTGAGGAGCGGTTCTGATCCGGTGACTCCGACATGGCGGGAACAAGCTAGCCCCCGGCGGGCCCCGGCCGGGGTTGGAGCCCACCGGCACCGGTGGTTCCGGGTCCCCGATGCGGGCAGGAGAGGCCCGGAGGTGGGGCGGGGGTTCAGGGATCGGGCCTGGTCGCCAGGAGGTCGGAGAACAGGGCGACCACACGGTTGGTGACCGGACCGGACCGCCCCGGGTACAGACGACCGTCGACCGAGGCGACGGGTTGAACATCACGTGTGGATGAGGTTATGAACACCTCCTCGGCCCGGTCCAGGTCGACCGGAGTCAGCGGCGCCTCCTCCACCTCGACGAGTTCGCCCACCAGCTCGCGGGTGATGCCCGCCAGGCAGCCCGATGACAGTGGCGGTGTGCGGATCCGACCACCCTGGACCACGAAGATGTTGGATCCGGTTCCCTCGCAGAGTTCCCCCCGGTTGTTCAGCAGCAGGGCCTCGTCGGCGCCCGACCGGGCCGCGGCCGCCAGGGCGACCACGTTCTCGGCGTAGC
>DRKF01000443.1 GCA_011051915.1 Acidimicrobiales bacterium
ACACACGGAACGCCGAGCTTTTCGGAGATCAACTCCGCTACCTCCCGAACATGTTCGGGACGGTGGGACAACAGCCCGAGTCCCGGCCACCAGCCTGCGTATCGGACGGCCCAGGAGCTGTACACGCGGCCTGTGCGGGTCCGGAACTCGATCCGTGAACTCCATGCCCGGCCCCTGCTCTCTGATTCCACCAGACAGATGCTCACGAGGTCACTGGCTTCCAAGCGGATCGGCATCAGTGTTCTCAGAGTCACGCTGTTCTCGCAGAGCCGCAACCTCGCGAGCAGTATCGCAAGGATTGGGATCACATTTAGCGCGAAAAACCACCACTGAGGAAGTCCGATGAAGAAGAAAAAACCTGCCTGGTAGGCGACTATCGGTAGGCCTGCCCAGGCTATGATCCTCGCGGACCGGGACATGCGGAACGTGGTGCAATTGTCCATCAGCACCCGACAATGTATGTTGGTCCGGTTACTAGGCCGGGCAGGGGGAGCTTCAGGCTCGCTCCGGCAGCAACTCCGAACTCAGTATCGTCGAAGTCCAGTCTACTGAGGTCATTCGGGTGGCCGACCTGGCCGTAGAAACCCGCAAGAGGAACAAAGTCGGCGCCCACTGAGCTTGGGTTCCTGTCGCATGCGTTGCGGGACGCGGTTCCGACTGAGACGTTCGCACCTATCGCGAGGCCGCCGCCCGTACCGAGGAAGGGGTGTAGCGATCCATCATTGTCTATCTGTATTCCGAAATTGATACAGGCGAAGAAGCAATCGTTCACCCTGAACACTAGCCCACCTTGGCCCAAGCCCCATCTCGAGTCAACCTGGTCGACGTAGTTCTGTTCATAGAAGGCTGTGCGGCTGGCTTCGGGGAGAAGATCGTTGCGGGCGTTGCGGTGATTGCGGATGATCTCGGCGCCGGTGACGTCCCAGTGGAGGGTGTAGCGGATGTTGTTCCCTCCGGGGGACATCGTCTCGTCGGGTTGGAGAGTCGGTTCGGTGACGATCTTGACGGTGAGGGCTTCTTCTTGGGGTGTGGCCGCGTCATCGGGCCCGTCGGGTCCTTGCCAGCACTGGCCGGCTCGGGGTCCGCTGATGAAACACTCATGCCCGGTGGGGTCCACGGCGGTGGTGGGGTTGCCGTTGGTGTAGCCGTGGCGGTTCAACCCGGGGGGTCCGGGTGGGGTGTGGGTGTCGGGTTGGGTGAATTGGCCGACCGCAGGGTTGTAGTAGCGGGCCCCGTAGTACATCAACCCGGTGGTGGGGTCGGCGGTTTGACCGGTGTACGCCCGATCTGTGGGGAGACTGGCGGGGGTGCCGCGTTGGAGACCGGTCTGGCGATCACGGTGCTGCACTGCCCGCCCGGTACCAGCAAGTGGAACAAGATCGAACACCGGCTGTGCAGCTTCATCTCGATGAACTGGCGAGGCCGACCCCTGACCAGCATCCGCACCATCATCGAACTCATCGGCGCGACCACCACCCAGACCGGGCTCACCGTTCAAGCCAGCTACGACCCGAACTGGTACCCCAAAGGCGTCAAGATCACCAAAACCCAAATGGGCGCCCTACCCCTCCACCGCCACGACTGGCACGGCGACTGGAACTAAACCCTCACCCCCACATAATCGCCAAACTAATCCCGCGGCGGGCCCTAGGGGACCGTCGCCACAACGATGGTCTCCCCATCAAGCGCGATAAAGCACCGTGCAGACGGGTCGCTGGAAACGACTTCCAGCGTTCGACGTGCTGACTCCAGCACCCGGACCGCATCGCATCGGTCGATCCGCACAGAACATGCGACGACGGACTCCGACACGCGGACGATGACGGCCACGGATCGCTGATACCCAGAAAGGCTGAGCGTGACCGTCACGTCATCTGAGCGTCGATACTCGAACCAGTAATCGAGAAGATCCGGGTTTGACAATGACGTCGGCTCGCCAAGCACAGCCACGAGATCAGCGACATCAAACTCCAGGTCGACATCGGAACCGCTCATCGCTGGATCACCGTGACCACATCGCCATTGGCCTTCGTGATCACCCGAACGCTCGTCGATCCCGGACTGAGGATCTCCGCCTCGACGACAGAAGGCGGCACACCACGGGGCGCCGGCCCGTACTTCGCCCACCACTCGGCAAACTCAGGCGTGCCTGTGCGGAGCCCGGCAGCCTCAGCACGGGCAAGAGCTCGAGCCTCAAGCTCAGCCATCACCTGCGGCGTATTCGGCGCCATCCGCTCCAGAGCATGCTCGGTGAACCAGCGGCCGTTAATCGTCGCCCCGCCCCCGCCTTCGGGAGGAACCCACCCTGTTCCGCTTGGGGCTCCTGCTTCTGCGAGTGTGCCTATGTCCGCTTCGAGGTCACCGGTGAGGGCTTCGGCCGCGAAGGCTTCACTGATCCCTGGGCCAACTGCGAGCAAACCGATAGTGGCCCAGCAACTCGGGCTGTCCGACAGGCATCCTTCGATGAAAGGCCCCAACGCAGAGTCGTAGACCCAATTGAAGAACCCGTTGCGGAGAACGGGGTCACCCTCGAAGCGGACGCGACCATCGCGAATCTGGTAGATACGGCACACTATGGCACCCAGGCACCAGTTCCCGTCGTTGTACGGGCTGTTGTCGTACTTCCCAGCGAATTCCTGTTGGGCGCGAATCTCCGCGACACTGGCCCCGTCTCGGTGGATCAGTTCAATCTCGCTGTAATAGAACGTCTTTCCCTGAACAGTTCGACACTCCTCATGGCCGCTCGGGTCGGTGTAGGCGATGGGGTTGCCGTTGGTGTAGGCGTGGCGGTTCAACCCGGGGGGTCCGGGTGGGGTGTGGGTGTCGGGTTGGGTGAATTGGCCGATGGCAGGGTTGTAGTAGCGGGCTTGGTAGTACATCAACCCGGTGGTGGGGTCGGCGGTTTGACCGGTGTAGGTGCGATCGGTGGGGAGGCTGGTGGGGGTGCCGCGTTGGGTGCCGTAGGGGTGGTAGCGGATGGTGGTGGCCTGCCCGGCGGTGAGGTGATGAGTGTGCTGGTGGAGCCTTGGTTGTCACCCAGGATCCAGGTGAGGGTGCCGTTGTTGGCCACCGCGACGCTCTGTCCGCCGATGCTGTAGGTGACCCTGGTG
>DRKF01000444.1 GCA_011051915.1 Acidimicrobiales bacterium
CCGAAGCCGACGGGGCCGAGGGTCTGGTCCGCTGGGAGCTGACCGGCGGAGTCTCCGGCCGGGCCTACGCCGCCGCGGTGGCCGGACAACTGCTGGGCCATGAGGACCTGCTCGCCATGGCCATGGACCTGATGGGGTCGTTCGAGGTACCCGAGATCTCACCCCTGGACCCGCTCGATGTCGTCGGCGGCTGGTCCGGGGTCCTGCTGGCCCTGTGTGCTGTGGCCCGTCGTTCGGGGAACGAGGCCATGACCGAGAGGATCGGTGGTCTGGCCCGTGCGATAGGAGCCGAGATCGCCACCCGGTTGCCGCCGGAGATGCCCCAGGGTCACCGTCGGGTCGGTTTCGCGCACGGCGCCACGGGAATCTCCCTGGCCCTGGGGCGGGCATCGGAGATCACCGGCGACCGATCCCTGCTCGATGTCGTGGCCGACCTGGTGGGAACCGAGAACGCGAAGGTCGGGGCCCGGGGTGGTCCGCCCGGTCGCCGAGGGCCCACCGGTGGTGCGGTCGAACGGGCCTGGTGCTGGGGGTCGGGCGGCTTCGCACTGGTCCGTTCCCGGCTGGCCCCGCTGGTGGGGGACCCGGCCCGGGACCATCTCGACGCCGCGTGCACCCACACCGCTTCGGGACCTTCGGGAAACGACCGGCTCTGCTGCGGAGTCCCCGGTCAGTTGGACGCCATGGTGGAGGCGGGAGTCGACCGGGAGTTCATTCGACCGCTGGTGAGCCGTCTGCTGGTCCGCAGCGAGGATCTGGTGCTCGAACCCGGGCTGAGTTTCCGGGGTCGGTCCCTCTTTCGCGGCATGGCCGGTGTCGGGTACGCCCTGCTGAGATCCCTCGAGACCACCGAGGCCCGGCAACTGCCCTGCGTCCTGTTGTTCGACTGACGCCGGGTCGGTGGAGGCGGTTCGGTCCTCGGAAGAGTCAGAACAGCTTCAGCTCGTCGGAGGTGATGCCCCGCAGCTCGTCGTAGTCGACGACCACGCAGCGGATCCCCCGGGACTCGGCCAGTACCCGGGCCTGGGGCTTGATCTGCTGGGCCGCGAACACCCCCCTCACGGGACGGAGGGTGCCGTCGCGGTCGAGTCGTTCGAGGTAGCGGGTGAGCTGCTCCACCCCGTCGATCTCGCCCCGTCGTTTCACCTCCACGGCCACCGCCCGACCCTCGGGATCCCGGCACAGCAGATCCACGGGGCCGATGTCGGTCGGGTACTCGCGGCGCACCAGGACCATCCCCTCCCCCAGGGTGTCGGGGTTGGCGGCGAGCAGCTCCTGCAGGTGGGCCTCCACCCCGTCCTTGCGCAGTCCCGGGTCGACGCCCATCTCGTGGGTGGTGTCGGAGATCACCTCGTGGATGGTTATCCGCAGTTCCTCTCCCTTGGAGTTGGTGACCCGCCAGCTGCGGGGGTCGTCGGTGATCAGACGGTTCGGGGCGTTCATCCAGTTCAGGGGTTTGTAGGCACCGCCGTCGGCGTGGATGGCCACACAACCGTCGGCCTTGACCATGATCAGCCTCACCGCCTCGGGCAGGTGGGCCTGCAGCCGTCCCTCGTAGTCGACGGTGCAGCGGGCCACGACCAGTCTCATCGGCGCCCCTCGCCCATCCTCTTGATGATCAGCTCCCGGCGGGCCCTCAACTCGGCCCAGGTGAGGCTCTCCACGTCGGCCTCCAGTCCCATGGACGCCTTGATTCCGGTCATGTCGATGGAGTCGGCGTCCACGACCATCCCACTGTCGCGGGCGATCTGCTGTCCGTGGGTCATGGCGAAGTGCATGGCGATGCTCTGGACCTCGGCGATCAGGTCGATGTCGGGAGCCAGGTGGCCGATCATCGAGGACAGGAAGATCATGTTCTTGACGTAGAGCATCAGGGTCTTGGGCATGCGGGCGCCATAGCCCAGCATGGCCTTGACCACTCTCTGCATCTCGGCCAGGAGCTGCTCCTGGTCCATCGAGGTGGGATCCACGATGGGATCCTCCAGGCCCAGGTCGGCGATCACCTGGTCGATGTCGGCGTCGCGGGGGAGAGCACCGAGATCCCTCAGGGCGGCCATCTGGCCGCGGGTGTCGTTGGCGATGGCGCTCATCATCATCCGCAGGAACGCCCGACGGCGGAACTCGTCCATCCGACCGGTTATGCCGAAGTCCAGCAGAGCGACCTTCCCGTCGGGTCGCACGAAGAGGTTGCCGCCGTGGAAGTCGCCGTGGAACACACCGTGGAGGGTGGCGCTCTCCAGGAAGGAGATCATCACGTTGCGGACCACCCGGTGGGTGTCGATGCCGGCCTCCTTCATGGCGGCCACGTCGTTGAAGGCGAATCCCTCCACCTTCTCCATCACCAGCATGCGGGGGCTGACCAGGTCGGGATGGGGGCGGGGGATGACCCAGTCGGTCTGGTCCAGTTCCTCGAGCACCCGGGCGACATCGAGGAGGTTCTGGGCCTCGAGGCGGAAGTCGAGTTCCTCGGTGATGGTCTCGGCGAACAGCTCGACGAGGGCCGGGGGGTTGGCCAGGGCCGAGACCGGGATACGGCCGACCAGGAAGGGAGCCAGCCAGGCCAGGACCCGCAGGTCGCGGCCGACCCGCCGGCCGACCGTGGATCGCTGGACCTTGATCACCACCTCCTCACCGGTGAGGAGGGTCGCCCGGTGGACCTGGGCGATGGAGGCCGCGGCGAGGGCGGTGGGCTCGATGTGGGAGAAGACCTCCTCGGGAGGCCGCCCCAGTTCCGAGCGGATGGTGGCCAGCACCGTGTCGAAGGGCTCGGGGGCCACCTGGTCGCGGCACTTCTGGAACTCGGTGACCAGCTCGTCGGGGAACACCCCCTCTCCGGCGGAGATGATCTGGGCCAGCTTGATGTAGGTGGGTCCCAGGATCTCCGCCGCCTCCCTCACCCGGCGGGAGAGCCCGGATTTCGATCCCGAAGTTCCGGGGCCCTCCCGGCGGCGTTCGACCAGCCACCAGGCGGCGATCGCCCCGCCCAGATGGCGCACGGTCGTGGCCAGACGTCCCAGGGGAGGCAGCCGGCGCGAGCCGATGAGGGAGGGAACGGCCCGGCGGGTGGCGTCACGTACCCGGTCGAGTCCGATCAGCCACGGCATGTCGTCGGGATCCACTATCCAGGGCCCGTGTTCGCTGAAGGTCCCGACCTCGGGTCGGGTCCGGTCCGGGGTGGGGGAGTCGTCGGTGGGACTGATGGTTGAACTCACTGCCGTCGAGTCTGGCAGCCCGGGCGGGCAACCCGACGGCGTCCGCTGTAGTTTCCTGCCGGTACGGCCGACGGACCAGGGGGACCGGACATGGGGCAGGACGGCGGAGCGCGGAAGCTCGCCTTCGAGGGAACGACGCCGAGTGAGAGGTTCCCGATCTACACCAGGGCGAACGTCGGGGAGGTGTTCCCCGATCCGGTGGCGCCGCTGTCCTACTCCTTCGCCTTCGTCACCCCCGAGGGTGAGATCGGGACCGCCGAGATGGGTTTCCGTGACGCCTATGTCCGGATGGGGGCGTTCGAGTACGACGAGTTCGGGGACACACCCGAGTTCCTGGGGGTCAACGGGGGCTACTGCTATCTCAACGCCTCGATCATGAGGCTCTTCGGCGAGAGGGCCCCCGGGCTGTCGGCGGCCGACATCGACGCCCAGTTCTTCGGTGCCCAACCGGGGATACCTCCCTACGAGGAGGCCCCCGGCGATGTCCGACCGGACCTGACCGCCAAGCTGGCCGAGACCTTCGGCTGGGCCCTGACGACTGAGAGGCTCGACGAGGTACTGGCCGATGAGGCCATGGTCGACGAACTGAGGGCGGCCCGTCCGGATCTCGGGTCGATGTCGGACCGGGAGCTCATGGATCGCTGGCGGGAACTCACCGACGAGCGTTACCGCGAACTCTTCGGCCGCCACATCTACATAACGATGCTGGCCACCCTTCCGGCCGGGATCATCGGGTCGGTGTGCGAGGCCCTGGGTCGCCCCGAGGACACCCTGGCTCTCATGGCGGGTGTGGGGGATGTCGAATCGGCGGCCCCCTCGATGTCGATGTGGGAACTCGGGCGGATGGTGACCACATCACCGCAGCTGACGGCCCTCTTCGACGAGGGGGTCGCCGGTCTGGCCGCCCGGATCGCCGCCGCGGCGGCGGCCGCCCCGCAGTCCGACGCGTCCGATTTCCAGAAGCGGTTCGAGGAGTTCCTGTACCGCTACGGTTCCCGTGGCCCCAACGAGTGGGAGGTGCGTGAACCCACCTGGGAGACCGAGCCCGATCTCGCCCTCGCCGCGGTGGACCGCATGCGACTCTCACCGGAGTCGGCGGCGCCGGCGGGGCGAAACGCCGAACGGGCCGCCCGGCGCGAGGCCCTGGTGGCGGAGATCGCCCCCATGCTGGCCGCCGACCCCGAGGCCCAGGGCCAGTTCCTGGCGGCCTGCCGAGCGGCCCCGATCTTCATGGCCGGGAGGGAACGCACCAAGACCAACGCCGTGAAGCTGATCCAGGAGATCCGCATGATCCTGCGGGAGTACGGGCGCCGCCGGGTCGAGGCCGGACACTGGGACGAGATCATCGACTACGGGTTGCTGACCACCGCCGAGCTGGAGGACACGGTGGAGGATCCGCTGGCCCATCGGGACCTCATCGCCGAGCGTCGCCTGGCGCTGGAGGGTCTCTCCCGGCTGGCCGAACCGTTCGTGTTCGTCGGTTCGCCTCCCGACCTCGAGGAGTACCCCCTGCGCTCGGCCGAGCGGGTCGTGCCCCTGACTTCGGGGGAGACCCTCCAGGGCCTGGGCGGGTGTCCCGGTCGGGCCCGGGGTCGGGCCCGGGTGGTGCTCGACAGTCATGATCCCAGCTCCCTGGACCCCGGAGACATCCTGGTGGCGCCGATCACCGATCCGTCCTGGACACCGCTGTTCGTCCCGGCCGCGGCGGTGGTGGTCGACGTGGGGGCGCCGCTCAGCCACGCCATCATCGTGAGCCGGGAGCTCGGCATCCCCTGCGTGGTGTCGGCCACGGGGGCCACGGCCAGGATCCCCGACGGAGCCCTGGTGGAGGTCGACGGCACCTCCGGGATGGTCACGGTTCTGGAGAGTCCCTGATATACAGGTGCCCATCGTATCGAGATTCGTCGATTCGATGTCGACCGATCCGAGGTGGGTGCCTCACCATGCCGTTCAACCAGAGCACAGCGAACCGGGGGATGAACGTCTTCACCGGTGACGACGCGGTACGCGATTTCATGAACCCCGGCGAGCTCGCCTACCTGCCCCTGGTCGAGATCCCCGCCGAACTCAATCCCTTCCGCCCCGACGGGGTTCGCATACTGGCCAAGCTGATGACGTTCACCACCCTGCACAACGTCAAGGCCGTCCCCGCCTTCAACATGATCGCCTCGGCCCACGAGCGGGGTGATCTCGAGGGCGTGCACACGGTCATCGAGAACTCGTCGGGCAACACCGTCACCGCTCTCGCCGTGGCCTCCCGGCTCTTCGGCATCGACGACGTCAAGGCCATCGTCCCCACCGAGGCCACCTGGCAGAAGCTCCAGATGCTGAGGTTCTTCGGAATCGAGCCCATCGTGAACCAGGAGCCCGACGAGCCGAACCGGGGCGACCCGCGCAGTGGTATCTACAAGGCCAAGGAGATCGGGTCGCAGCCGGGGTGGTTCAATCCCGGCCAGTACGACAATCCCGACAATCCGAAGGCCCACGTCAAGTGGATCGGCCCACAGATCTGGGAGCAGACCGAGGGCCGGATCGGGGTGTTCTGCGGGGCACTGGGCACCACCGGCACAATCATCGGGAACTCGACCTACCTCAAGGGCCGCAACGACGACGTTCAGGTGGTCGGGGTCATGAGGGCCCCCGACAACTACGTGCCCGGCCCGAGGACGAGACTGCTCCTGCAGCTCATCGGTTTCGACTGGCGCCCCCACGTGGACTCGGTGCAGCGGGCGACCACCGTCGACTCCTACCGCACGAGCATGGAACTGTCACGGGCCGGGATCTACGTGGGGCCCAGCGCCGGGCTGTCGTTGGTGGGACTCCTCCACTACCTGGCCGACCGCAGGGAGGAGGGGACACTGTCCGACCTGCTCGACGACAGCGGCGAACTGATCTGCGTGTTCGTGTGCCCCGACACCCCCATCCCCTATTTCGAGGAGTACTTCAAGTACCTCGGGGAGGACGAATTCCCCCGGATCGCCAACGAGGAACTCCTCCACAACCGTCCCCGGCCTACGAATCAGGGGACTCCCTGAACCGGGGTGGTCTCTTCTCGGTGAGGGCCCTGACCCCCTCGGCGAAGTCGGCGCCCCCGGTCATCGCGTCGAGCCTGCGGGCCGCGTCCTGCACGGACGTACCCAGGTCGCGGTGCAGGTCGAGGGCGATCTGACGCTTGGTGGCGCTCAGCGAGGAGGGAGCCACCGCGGTGGTCAGCAGTCGGGCGTAGTCCATGGCGGTGGCCATCAGCTCGGCGGGCTCGACGATCCCGTTGAACAGGCCCCATCCCTCGGTGTCCTCCACGGCGAGGGTACGACTCGAGAGCAGGAGATCGTTGGCCCGGGTGAGGCCGATCAGGCGGGGCAGCAGCCAACTCAGACCGTACTCGGCGGGCAGGCCGATCTTCCCGTGGGCGGTGGTGATCCTCGCCCCCCGGGCGGCGAAGCGGATGTCGGAGTAGAGGGCCACGACCAGGCCCACGCCGGCCGCGGCGCCGTTGACCGCGGCGATCACCGGCTTGGTGAGGCCGAACTGGAAGGCGAAGTCGTGGTCCAGTTCGGGGGTCACGCCGTAACCGGGCTCGGCGAGATCGTCGGGGGTGCCGGGGTCGTAGCCGCCCCGGGCGGCATGGCCGTCGAGGGCCCGGCTGTCGGCCCCCACACAGAAGACGTCCCCCCTGCCGGTGACCACGGTGACCGCCACCTCGGGATCGGCCTCGGAGCGGGCCAGCAGGGACCGGTACTCGGTGTGCATCCGCCCGGTCCACGCGTTGTGGCGGTGGGGTCGGTCCAGGGTCAGCAGGGCCACCCCGTCGCCCACCTCGTAGGAGGTGGCCTTCAGCTCGGGGTCAGCCGGCATCGATCACCGCGGCCAGGGCGGCCATGGCCTCCTCGGCGTACTCGGGACGGCAGATCACCAGGTCGGGCAGCCACGGGTCGGGATGGTTGTAGGTCATCGGCGATCCGTCGCAGCGCGAGGCGTGCAGTCCCGCCGCCATGGCCACGGCGGCGGGGGCACAGTTGTCCCATTCGTACTGACCCCCGGAGTGGGCGTAGATGTCGGCGTGTCCCAGCACCACGGCCATGGCCTTGGCCCCGGCCGAACCGAGACTCAGGAGCTGGGCCCCGATGGCGTCGGCCACGATGAGGGCGGCGGCGGGAGGACGCGACCGGCTCACCACCATCCGCGGCGGGCCGGGTTCCCGCTCGGCCAGGACGGCGGGAGGATCGGTGCCCAGGGTCACCCCCAGGGCGGGGAGGGCCACGGCCCCGGCGGTCGGCACCCCGCTCTCGGCCAGGGCCACGTGCACCGCCCAGTCGCTGCGGCCCGGTTCGGAGAACTCACGGGTGCCGTCGAGGGGGTCGACGATCCACACCCGCTCGTGGGTCAGACGGGACTGGTCGTCGGCCCCCTCCTCGGACAGGATGGCGTCACCGGGAAAGGTGGCCTGGAGCTGCTCCATGATGAACTCGTGGGCCTGGCGGTCGCCCTGATCCCTCACGGTCCAGGTGTCGGCCCCGAGGGCGAACAGTCGTTCCCTGACCCCGACGAGCAGCTCGCCCGCCTCCCTGGCGATCCGTACTGCCTCGGTGTGGTCTAGTTGGGTGGCCAAGCTGTCCTCGATGCTGTACTGGATGGGTGGAAGGTGGGCGGGAGAGTCCCCGGCAGTGCCGGAAGTCCGGAAGTACAGTCTCTCTCAACGACGGGTGGTGGTGGCCGATGAGGAACTGCGAGCGAATTTCGCAGAATCCGCCCCGCCCGCCAAGGAGCGTTCCCGGTGCCATCGTACGATCGTGTCGACACCATGACCTATGAGCTGACGCACCTCGACGCTCTCGAGGCCGAATCGATCCACATAATGAGAGAGGTGGCGGCGGAGTTCGAACGCCCGGTGCTGCTCTTCTCCGGTGGCAAGGATTCCGCGGTGGTCCTGCACCTGGCCCGCAAGGCCTTCTGGCCGGCCCGGATCCCCTTCCCGGTCATGCACGTGGACACCGGGCACAACTTTCCCGAGGTCATCGAGTTCCGCGACCGGATCCTCGGCGAGTTGGGCGTGAACCTGCTGGTGGCGTCGGTGCAGGAGGCCATCGACGACGGCCGGGTGGTGGAGGACACCGGCCCCCGTGCCTCGCGAAATCGTCTGCAGATCGTGCCCCTCCTGGACGCCATCGAGGAGCACGGTTTCGACGCCGCCTTCGGCGGTGCCCGTCGGGACGAGGAGAAGGCCCGGGCCAAGGAGAGGGTGTTCTCCTTCCGGGACGAGTTCGGCCAGTGGGACCCCAAGGCCCAGCGCCCCGAGCTGTGGTCGTTGTACAACGGCAGGATCCGCAACGGTGAGCACATCCGGGTGTTCCCCATCTCCAACTGGACCGAGATGGATGTCTGGCACTACATAGCCTCCGAGCAGATCGAGATTCCCTCCATCTACTTCGCCCACCGCCGCCGGGTGTTCGAGAGGGACGGGATGCTCATGGCGGCCATCCCTCCCATGGAGCCCCAGGAGGGCGAGGAGGTCTTCGAGGCCACGGTCCGCTACCGCACGGTGGGCGACATCACGTGTACCGGTGCGGTTCCCTCCACGGCCGCCACCCTCGAGGAGATCATCGCGGAGGTGGAGACCTCCCGGGTTACCGAGCGGGGCGCCAGCCGGGCCGACGACCGTCTGGCGGAGGCCGCCATGGAGGACCGCAAGAAGGAGGGCTACTTCTAGTGGCCGAGCAGACCCCCCACCGTGTCCCCGACCACAGTTTCCGCATGGAGATGGTCCGACTGGCGACGGTGGGATCCGTCGACGACGGCAAGTCCACCCTGATGGGCCGGCTCCTGTACGACACCAAGCAGATCTTCGAGGACCAGCTCGAGGCCATCGAACGCACCTCGATGCAGAGGGGCAACGACTACGTCGACCTGTCCCTGCTCACCGACGGGCTGAGGGCCGAACGCGAGCAGGGAATCACCATCGACGTCGCCTACCGGTACTTCGCCACCCCCCGGCGGAAGTTCGTCATGGCCGACACCCCCGGGCACATCCAGTACACCCGCAACATGGTCACCGGGGCGTCGACGGCCGATGTGGCCCTGATCCTCGTCGATGCCCGCAAGGGGCTGGTGGAGCAGTCCCGTCGCCACGCCTTCATCTCCTCGCTGCTGCGGGTCCCCCACATGGTCCTGTGCGTCAACAAGATGGACCTCGTCGACTACGACCGGGGGGTGTTCGACTCCATCAAGGAGGAGTTCCGGGACTTCGCCGCCCGCCTCGACGTCACCGACCTGCAGTTCATCCCCATCTCCGCCCTCAAGGGCGACAACGTGGTCGAGCGTTCGCCGAACACACCGTGGTACGAGGGCAGCTCCCTGCTGCACTACCTCGAGGAGGTCCACGTGGCCTCCGACCGCAACCTGGTGGACTGCCGCTTCCCGGTGCAGTACGTGATCCGACCCCACCGCGAGGGATTCGAGGACTACCGGGGCTACGCCGGCTCGGTGGTCGGCGGTGTCTTCCGCCCCGGCGACGAGGTGGTCGTACTGCCGTCGGGTTTCACCTCGACCATCGACTCGATCGACACCATGGACGGTCCGGTCGAGGAGGCCTTCCCCCCGATGGCGGCGACCATACGCCTGACCGACGACATCGACATCTCGCGGGGCGACATGATCTGCCGGCCCAACAACCGTCCGACGGTCGGCCAGGACCTCGACGCCATGGTGTGCTGGATGAGCGAGGCCTCGGTGCTGCGGCCCCGGGCCAAGCTGGCGATCAAGCACACCACCCGCAATGCCCGGGTTCTGGTGAAGGACCTGCGCTACCGCCTCGACATCAACACCCTGCACCGCGACGAGGAGGCGGCCGAACTCTCACTCAACGAGATCGGCCGGGTCACGTTCCGCTCCACCCAGCCTCTGTTCTACGACTCCTACCGACGCAACCGTTCCACCGGGAGCTTCATCCTGGTCGACGAGACGACCAACGCCACGGTGGGGGCGGGCATGCTCCTGGCCCCGAACGGATGACCGCCCGGTGGTGAGCCCGGGTACCAGCCCCGATGTGGTGTGGCATGCCACCGGCGTGGACCGCGAGGCCCGGTGGGCGGCGACCGGTCTACGGGGAGCGACGGTCTGGTTCACCGGGCTGAGCGGCTCGGGGAAGTCGACGGTGGCCGAGGCGGTGCACACCCGGCTCACCGAACTGGGTCGGGCCTCCTACCTCCTCGACGGTGACAATCTGCGCCACGGGCTCAACGGTGATCTGGGATTCAGCCCCTCCGACCGCAGCGAGAACATCCGCCGGGTGGGCGAGGTGGCTCGGCTGTTCGCCGATGCGGGACTGGTGGCCCTGGTACCGGTCATCAGCCCCTACCGGGCCGACCGCCGCCGGGCCCGGGCCGCCCACGAGGCCGCCGGGATCCGGTTCGTCGAGGTCTTCGTGGACACCCCACTGGAGGTGTGCGAGCAGAGGGACCCCAAGGGTCTGTACCGCCGGGCCCGGTCGGGTGAGCTCAGTGGCTTCACCGGGATCGACGCGCCCTACGAGCGGCCCGAGGCACCGGAACTGGTGCTGGCGACCCATCTGACGTCGACGGCCAAGGCGACGCAACAGGTGCTGGATCTGCTGGGTTGACAGCCTCGGGAGCGGGCTGAACCCGATATCTGGGCCAATTTTCGCCAACCGGACGTTTGCACTCCTAGGCGCGAGTCATGTTGCGATCCGTTGACGGACTGTGACGTTTTTCACCGTGGCGGGTGACGCGGTGCTCTCGGCCCACTATGGTGTCGCCCCTGACCGGTCCGGAGGTCGAAGATGACCTTCGGATGATCCGTAATCATGGAGGGATCCCTCATGGGTAGATCTAAGTGGTGGCAGGTACTTGCCGCCATCATGGCTTTCAGTCTTCTGGCTGCAGCCTGTGGAGACAGTGGAAGCAGTTCCGACGAAGGAGCCGGAACCGGGGGTGAGGAAGCTTCCTCCACCACCGTGGCCGTGGTCCAGGACGGCGGAAGCGTTCTGGACACCGTCATCAACCGAGGAAAGCTCGTCTGTGGAGTCAGCGGGTCCGCCGTGGCCTTCTCCGAGACCCAGGCCGACGGCACCATCACCGGCTTCGACGCCGACTACTGCCGGGCCGTGGCCGCGGCTGTACTCGGTGACGCCGAGGCGGTCGAGTTCGTGGCCCTGTCGGCCTCCGAGCGGTTCACCGCCGTGCAGACCGGCAAGGTCGACGTGCTGATCCGCAACACCACCTGGACCCAGAGTCGTGACAGCGACGTGGGAATGGACTTCGGTCCCACCACCTACTACGACGGTCAGCAGCTCATGGCCCGTGCGAGTGACGGGTTCAGCAGCGACTCGACCATCGCCGACATCGACGGCGCGGTCGTCTGCGTGAACGCCGGTACCACCACGGAGAAGAACATCACCGAGGCTGCCGCGGCCGCCGGGGTGACGATCGACCTCAAGACCTTCGAGGAGAGCGACCCCGTCTACGACGGCCTCATCGACGGCTCGTGCGACATCGCCACCACCGACGGTTCGGGACTGGTTGGCCGCAAGGTCAAGCAGCAGCCCGCCGATGAGGAATGGGTCATCTTCCCCTCGACCCCCATCTCCAAGGAGCCGCTGGGCCCGACCTACCTGCAGAACGACTCCAAGTGGGCCGACGTCATCAACTGGACCGTGTACGCCACCATCATCTTCGATGAGAAGGGCATCACCTCCGCCAACGCCGATGACATGAAGGCCAACCCCCCCGACGGCGAGATCGAGCGTCTGCTCGGCGGCGAGGGCGAGTTGCAGACGGCCATGGGCCTCAGCGCCGACGCCTTCTACAACGTCGTCAAGCAGGTCGGCAACTACGACGAGATCTACTCCCGGAACCTGAACCCAGTGGGTCTGTTCCGTGATGGCTCGCAGAATGCCCGGGCCTCCGAGGGCGGCCTCATGTACGCCCCGCCGGCCCGCTGATCCTGTCGGCAACCCGGTAGTCGAAACGAAGTAACAACCAGACGGGTAGCGGGGGCCGGCCCAGGCCGGCCCCCGCCTCCCCGGGCGGGCGTGTCGACACCCGTTCTCAGAAACCACACACAGGCGGGGGACAAAGCCAAGTGGCGGCTACACAGACCACTCAATCGCACTCGCGACCACCTTTCTACCGAGACGTGGTGGTCATCAAGTGGATCAGCCAGGTGGTGGTGCTGATCCTGGTGGTTGTGGGCCTGGCCTTCTTCGCCGCCCAGGCCGGCAGCAACCTCCGGGCCAAGAACATCGACACCAGCTGGCGATTCCTCAGCGTCAATCCCGGAATCCAGCTGGGTGAGGGAATCGACGTAAATCCCGAGACCGGCGCCCGGGCCCTGTGGGTCGGCATGGTCAACACCATCAGGGTGAGTGTGGTCGGCCTGATCCTGGCCACCATCCTGGGAACGATCATCGGTGTGGCCCGACTGTCCAAGAACTGGATCGTCAACAAGCTCTCGACCACCTACATAGAGATCATCCGGAACGTACCGCTGCTGGTGCAGATCCTCTTCTGGGCCGCGGTGATCAGCAACTGGCCCGAACTCACCCACGGGGCGGGACCGATCGACGGCTGGCTGATCATCACCAACAAGGGGATCGGCCTGCCCCGCATCTTCCCCTCCATCGGGTTCTACCAGTGGATGGTCGTGGTCATCGTCGGGGCCTACGTGGGCCGCCGTGTGTACAACAAGCGGGAGACCGAGCGGGAGGAGACCGGCCGGGAGACCCACGCCCTGGTCAGCGGCCTGGGTGTTGTCCTGGCCTTTGCCGCCGTGGGCCTCCTGATACATCCGGTCTTCGGTTTCCTCGGGCCGGTGTTCACCGCCATCGGTGACTTCGTCGGCGGCATACCGGTGTTCGTGGTCCAGCTCCTCCTCTCGGCGGCGATGGTGGCGGCGGCCGCTCTGTGGATCAAGCGCTTCCTGGACAACCTCCGCACCCCCGCCGGGTTGGCCAAACTCACCGACGACGACATCTTCCGCATCGTGTTCGCCGGCTTCGCCGCCCTGATGGGAATCGTGCTCGTCTTCATCGTCTGGCCCGGGCTCTCGGCCTGGCTGATCCACTCCAGCCGGGACTTCTTCCACTTCCTGGGCGACAAGTTCGAGTGGTTACGCACCGGGCGTCCCCTCGACGCCGAGAGACCCGCCATCACCCAGACGGGCAGGTTCCCCAACTTCTCGTCCTCGGGGCTGGTCATCACCAAGGCCTTCGGCGCTCTGTTGTTCGGGGTCGTTCTCTACACGGCGGCCTTCATCGCCGAGATCGTGCGGGCCGGCATCCTGGCCGTGCCCAAGGGCCAGACCGAGGCGGCGGGGGCCCTGGGCCTCTCCCGGGGCCTGGCCCTGCGCAAGGTCGTCCTGCCCCAGGCCATGAGGGTGATCCTGCCCCCCATGGGCAACCAGTACCTCAACCTGGTCAAGAACACCTCCCTGGCCATCGCGGTGGGCTTCGCCGACCTGGTCCAGGTCGGTCAGACCCTCTACAACCAGACCGGTCGAACCCTAGAGGTGGTGGCCATCTGGATGGGCTTCTATCTGGCGATGTCGCTTCTGATATCGGTGATAGTCAACTTCTTCAACGTTCGTCTTCGGATCGTGGAGCGCTGAGCAATGGATGAGAAGCGCGAACAGTTGGACTGGGTGGCCGCCGCCGAGGTCGAAGGGGAGAAGCCGCCGGAGGTGCCGCCCCACGGTCCGGTGGTGTGGGCTCGTGAGAACCTGTTCTCCTCCGTCGGCAGCGGGATACTCACCGTCGCCGGCCTCATCGTGGCCCTGGGGTTCTTCAAGGGCATGCTGGGCTACATCTTCGGGGCCGACCGCAAGTGGGATGCGGTGGCCACGAACCTGCGGCTCTACTTCACCCAGGCCTATCCCGAGGACCAGTACGTAAGGGTGTGGGTGGCGGTCGGTGTGGCCATGGCCCTGGCCGGGCTGAGTGCGGCGATCTGGCGGGCCAACGGCAGGATCACCGGCTACAAGCTCGGGGGAGGGTCCTTCGGGTTGGCCGGAGGCCTCCTGACCCTGTTGCTCCTTTCACCCTTCTCCTGGAGGGCGCGGCTGATCTACCTCCTCGTGGCACTGGTGTTCATCGGCATCGGACAGTACCTGCGGTCGGTGAGGCCCAAGCTCGAGGTACCGGCCCTGGGGGTGATCGTGGGGACCCTGGCGGTTCTGGTCGGGTCGCTGTGGGTGGTGCCCTACGGCAAGCACACCTTTGTCGACGGCCAGGTTCAACCTCCCCGTCCGGGAACCGTGGCCATGACCACGAAGCTGCCCTGGACGGTCATGCTCCTGGTGATGATCGTCGCCTACTTCGTGGGCAAGGCGGTGCGTGACAAGGTGTCCCCGGGGTTGGCCAAGGGGCTGCTCAGCGCCGGCTGGATGCTGTTGCTGCCCATCGACTACTTCGTGATCCTCCGGGACCCGGCTCTCGACTACGGACAGGTGTTCAGGGTCGATGTTCCGATCTTCCTGGCCTTCGCCGTGGCCGGCAGCGCCATCCTCTGGTGGTTGTCCAGCCCGCACCGGGGCGAGATCGGACGGGTCGTGGCCGGGGCGATGGTCATAGGCGCCGGGGTGTTCTGGCTGGCGGCGGCGTTCGGACTCTCGGTGCGCCAGATCGTGCGCATCGACCTGGTGATGCTGGCCGTGGTGGCCCTGGCAGCCCCCACGTTCGCCGGCGAGAAGGCCATCCGGAGGAAGTTCATCATCGGCTGGGTGGTGATACTCGCCCTGGTCAACTATCTGGCGATGATGGTGAACACGCCGTCCACCGTCGACGTGCCGGGCAGCTTCCCACTCGGTGGGTTCAGCCTCACCCTGCTGGTGGCGTCGGCCACCCTGATGATGTCGTTCCCCATCGGGCTGATCCTGGCCCTGGGCCGTACGTCCAAGATGCCGATCTTCCGGCTGTTGTCGACGACCTACATCGAGGTCATCCGCGGTGTTCCCCTCATCACCATCCTGATCTTCTTCAAGATCATCCTGAATCTCTTCCTGCCCGACGGGATGGTCCTGGGCAACGAGATGGCGGCCATCCTGGGCTACTCACTGTTCTCCGCCGCCTACCTGGCCGAGAACGTGCGGGGCGGGCTGCAGTCCATCCGCAAGGGCCAGTACGAGGCGGCCGCCGCCCTGGGCATGTCGACGCCCCAGACGACGTCGTTCATCGTGCTGCCCCAGGCCCTGCGGGCCGTGGTGCCTCCCCTCGTGAGCGGGGTGATCGCCACGTTCAAGGAGACGTCGCTGCTGTTCATCATCGGTCTGTTCGACTTCCTGCGTATCGGCTATGTGGTCGTCGGGGGTCAGACCGCGTTCGTGGGGTCGCAGAGGGAGAATCTCCTCTTCGTGGCCTTCATCTACTGGATCATCACCTTCAGCATCAGCCGCTCGAGCGTTCAGCTCGAGAAGAAGCTGGGCCTGGGTGAGCGTTGAGGAAGAGGTAACCAATGACTGGACTGGAATCCCGGGCGGACATGATCGTCTGTCAGGGGGTCAAGAAGTGGTTCGGTGACTTCCAGGCCCTCCGCGGCATCGACATGACGGTCGAGGAACGCGAGGTCGTGGTGGTCCTGGGTCCCTCGGGATCGGGCAAGTCGACCCTGATCCGCTGCATCAATCGTCTGGAGGTCCACCAGGAGGGGAGGATCTTCGTCGACGGCATCGAGTTGACCAACGACCTGCGCAACATCGAGAAGATCCGCTCCGAGGTGGGCATGGTCTTCCAGCAGTTCAATCTGTTCCCCCACCTGACCATCATGGACAACATCACCCTGGCCCCCATCTGGGTGCGCAAGAAGCCCCGGGCCGAGGCCGAGGCCCTGGCCATGGAGCTCCTCGAGAGGGTGGGAATCCCCGAGCAGGTCGACAAGTACCCCGGTCAGCTCTCGGGTGGTCAGCAACAGCGGGTCGCCATCGCCCGGGCCCTGGCCATGGAGCCGCGGGTGATGCTCTTCGACGAGCCCACCTCCGCCCTGGACCCCGAGATGATCAAAGAGGTCCTCGACGTGATGAAGGAGCTGGCCCGGACCGGCATGACCATGATCGTGGTGACCCACGAGATGGGATTCGCCCGGGAGGTGGCCGACCGGATCATCTTCATGGAGAGCGGTGAGATCGTCGAGGAGGGAACTCCCGAGCACTTCTTCACCAACCCCACCGAGGATCGTACCAAGCTCTTCCTCAGCCAGATCCTCTAGTCCTCGGGGGGAACCCCGAAGGGGGAGTCGGCCAGGGTGTAGCACTCCAGGTGGAAGTGCTCGACGCGGTCCCACTTGCCCTTCACGTACACGTTGCAGATCACCTGCTGGGCCCTCACCTTGGCCCGGAACTTGATGAGTTCGTCACAGTGGGCGCAGTAGGCGGAGTTGCCGGCGTCGATCGACCTGATGACCGCCCGGCTCTGCCACTTGGTCTTGGCCGCGCCGCCCTTGCGGGCGGACTTCTTGGTCTTCGTACTCCTGGAGGTCATGGCGCTCCTGTCGTCCCCGAGGGGATTTCCTCAACTCGATCTCCGGGCACGCTAGTAAATGTGGTCACGGAAGTGGGTGATGCTCGCGCGAACCGCGCGTGAATCTCGCGCGGTTCGCGCGAAAGTGCTCCTGACCTGGGCTTTCTCGCGCTCTCCGCGCGATCTAGGCCACTCGGCTATTCCTGCTCAGCGTCTCACCAGAGGCTTGTAGTGGATACGGTGGGGCTGGTCGGCCTCGGCTCCCAGCTCGCGGTGGCGGAACTCCTCGTACTCGCTGAAGTTGCCCTCGAACCAGCGGACCTGGGACTCTCCCTCGAAGGCCAGAACGTGGGTGGCCACCCGATCTAGGAACCAACGGTCGTGGCTGATCACCACCGCGCATCCGGGGAAGGCCAGCAGGGCCTCCTCGAGGGCCCGCAGGGTGTCGACGTCGAGGTCGTTCGTCGGCTCGTCGAGAAGCAGCACGTTGCCACCGCGGGTGAGGACCTTGGCCAGGTGGACCCGGTTCCTCTCCCCACCGGAGAGGTCACCCACCAGCTTCTGCTGGTCGGCTCCCTTGAAGTTGAACGAGGCCACGTAGGCCCGTCCGTTCACCTCGCGACCTCCGACCCGGATGGTGTCGTGACCTCCGGTTATCTCCTGGTAGACGGTTCGGGAGGGGTCCAGGGAGTCGCGGCTCTGGTCCACGTAGGCCAGATCGACCGTCGCCCCCACCGTGAGCTCGCCCTCGTCGGGGGACTCCCCACCGGTGATCATCCGAAACAGGGTGGTCTTGCCGGCCCCGTTGGGGCCGATCACCCCCACGATTCCGGCCGGGGGGAGGATGAAGGAGAGGTCCTCGATCAGCAACCTGTCGTCGAACCCCTTGTAGACGTGATCGGCGTCGATGACCTGATCGCCGAGGCGTCGGGTGACGGGAATCTGGATCTCCAGGTTCTGACGGTGGTCGCGATCGGCCTTGGACGCGGCGAGCAGTTCGTCGTAGGCGGCCAGGCGGGCCTTGCTCTTGGTACGGCGTCCCTTGGGATTCAGCCTGACCCACTCGAGTTCCTGGGCGAGGGTCCGCTGCCGGGCCGAGGCGTGCTTCTCCTCCTGGGACAGGCGTCGCTGCTTCTGTTCCAACCAGCCGGAGTAGTTGCCCTCGAAGGGGTAGGCATGGCCGTGGTCCAGCTCCAGGATCCAACCGGCGACATTGTCGAGGAAGTAGCGATCGTGGGTCACGGCGATGACCGTGCCGTCGTAGTCCTTGAGGAATCTCTCCAGCCAGGCCACCGACTCGGCGTCGAGATGGTTCGTGGGCTCGTCCAACAGCAGCAGGTCGGGGTGGGACAGGAGCAGGCGGCAGAGGGCCACCCGGCGGCGCTCACCACCGGACAGGGTGGTGACGTCGGCATCGCCGGGGGGCAGACGTAGGGCGTCCATGGCGATCTCCACCTGACGCTCCAGGTCCCAGGCGTTGGTGGCGTTGATCCGATCCTCCAGCTGGGCCTGCTCGGCGCCCACGGCCTCGAAATCGGCGTCGGGGTCGGCCCACTTGGCCATGACCGCGTTGTAGCGCTCGATCAGTTCGTGGATCTCGGCCACTCCGTCCATGACGTTGCCCGTGACGTCCTTGTCGGGATCGAGCTGTGGCTCCTGCTCGAGCAGACCCACCGAGTACCCCGGGGAGAGACGGGCCTCGCCCGTGTAGCCGTCGTCCAGGCCGGCCATGATGCGCAGAACCGAGGACTTTCCCGAGCCGTTGTGACCGATCACACCGATCTTGGCCCCGGGATAGAACGCCAGGGTCACCTCTTTGAGGATCTCGCGGTCGGGCGGGTAGAACCGGCTGACCTTGCGCATGGTGTAGATGAATTCGGAGCTCATGGTGGCCAAGCTACCGGTGTGGTCGTCGATCACGGTCGTCCCCGTCCCGGGCCCGGTGGCTACCATCGGGGCCGTGACCTCAGAGGACGCCCAGCTCGGACCGAACTCCTGGCTGGTGGAGGAGATGTACGACCTCTACCAGGCCAACCCCGAGGCGGTGGACGAGTCCTGGCGGGACTACTTCGAGCAACACGGTGAACCGGAGACACCGCGGGAGCCCGAGCCGCAGGCGGTCGCCGCCCCGGAGCCGGTCGCCGAACCTCCCGGGGAGCCGCTACGGGGTGTGGCGGCCCGCATCGTGGAGAACATGGAGGCCAGCCTCTCCGTTCCCACCGCCACCAGCTACCGGCAGATCCCCGCCCGGCTCCTGGAGGTGAACCGCCAGGTCATCAACGGCTATCTGGGCCGTACCCGGGGAGGAAAGGTCTCCTTCACCCACATCATCGCCTACGCGGTGGTGCGGGCCGTGGCCGCCGTGCCCGCGATGGGCAACGTGTTCGCCACCGGCCCCGACGGTGAGCCCCGTGTCATCCGCAACGAGCACGTGGGTCTGGGCCTGGCCGTCGACGTGCAGAAGCGCGACGGCAGTCGGTCGCTGCTGGTTCCCTGTGTGAAGAACGCCGACACCCTCGGATTCCGGGAGTTCGTGGGGGTCTACGACGACCTCGTGAGCCGGGTACTGGCCTCGCGGATCACCCCTGACGACTTCACCGGGGCGACCATGAGCCTCACCAACGTGGGCACCATCGGGACCCTGCAGTCGGTGCCCCGTCTGATGCCCGGCCAGTCGGCGATAGTGGGGGTGGGGGCCATCGGCTATCCCGCCGAGTTCCAGGGGTCCGATCCCTCCACCCTGGCCGAGATGGGGGTCGGCAAGGTCATCACGGTCTCCGACACCTACGACCACCGGGTCATACAGGGGGCGGAGTCGGGCCTGTTCCTCAAGCGGGTGCACGAGCTTCTCCTCGGGGCCGACGGCTTCTACGAGGACCTGTTCGAGTCGATGGGAGTTCCCTACGCCGCGGTGCAGTGGAGAACCGACCGCAACCCCAACCGCTCCGAGGCCGACCGCCTCGAGAAGCAGATGCAGGTTCGCAAGATCGTGCAGATGTACCGGGTGAGAGGTCATCTGATCGCCGACCTGGATCCCCTGGGTCTGGAAGAGCCCCAGATGTTCGCGGAGCTGGACCCGGCGAACTACGGGCTCACCATCTGGGACCTGGACCGCGAGTTCCTCACCGACGATCTGACCGGGCCCGAGCGCATGAGGTTCGGGGACATACTGCGGGTTCTGCGCGACGCCTACTGCCGCACCATCGGCGTGGAGTACATGCACATCCAGAGCCCCGAGGAGAAGGCCTGGGTGCAGGCGGCGGTGGAGAGCCCCAAGGAACCCTTCTCCGCCGAGGAACAGCTCCGCATCCTCGAGAAGCTGAGCGAGGCCGAGGCGTTCGAGCAGTTCCTGCACCGCCGGTACGTGGGACACAAGAGGTTCGGCCTCGACGGGGCCGAGTCCACCATCCCGATCCTGCACGAGATCCTGTCGCGGGCCGCCGACACCGGAATGTCGGGAGCGGTCCTGGGAATGGCCCACCGGGGGCGTCTCAACGTGCTGACCAACATCATGGGTCAGTCCTACGGGGAGCTGTTCCGACAGTTCGAGGGGTTCGTCGGCCCCGACAGCATCCAGGGCACCGGCGACGTCAAGTACCACCTGGGGGCCTCGACGGTCTTCACGTCCGACGGTGGCGCGGCCCTGCCGGTGGACCTGGCGGCCAACCCCTCCCACCTGGAGGCTGTCGATCCGGTGGCCCTGGGCATGGTGAGGGCCAAGCAGGACCGGATCGAACCCCCCGGCAGCTACCCGGTGCTGCCGGTGCTGGTGCACGGTGACGCCGCCTTCGCCGGCCAGGGGGTTGTGGCCGAGACCCTCAACACCTCCAAGATCCCCGGATTCAGGGTGGGGGGGACCGTCCACCTGGTCATCAACAACCAGGTGGGATACACCGCCACCGCCCGTCAGGCCCGTTCGGGCACCTACGCCACCGACGTGGCCAAGATGGTCCAGGCCCCGATCTTCCACGTGAACGGCGACGACCCCGAGGCCTGTGTCCGGGTGGCCCGGTGGGCGTTCGACTTCCGTCAGGCGTTCCACAAGGACGTCGTGATCGACATGGTCTGCTACCGCCGCCACGGCCACAACGAAGGAGACGACCCTTCCTACACCCAGCCCCTCATGTACCGGATCATCGACTCCCTGCCCACGGCGCGGGAGCGCTACACCGCCCTTCTGGTCAAGCGGGGTGACATCACCGCCGAGCAGGCCCAGGAGGAGTTGGACCGATTCGCGGCCCGGATGCAGCAGGTGCTGGACGAGACCAGGGCCGCGGCCCCCGCCGAGCCCCCGCTGGCCCGGGTCCCCGAGGAGTTCGTGGAGGACCTGGCGGAGGTCGACACCTCAGCCGACCCCGAGAGCCTCGACCAGGTGATACACAGCCTCACCGACTACCCCGAGGGATTCACCGTCCACCCGAAGCTCGAGCGTCAGTTCCGGAACCGGACCGCCATGTACGAATCGGGGGAGGTCGACTGGGGTCTGGCCGAGACCCTGGCGTACGGCAGTCTGCTGCTGGAGGGAATCCCGGTCCGGCTGACCGGCCAGGACTCGCGCCGGGGAACCTTCGCCCACCGCCACGCCGTGGTCGTCGACTACGAGACCGAGCGGGAGTACGTGCCCCTGGAGCATCTGGATCCGGACCAGGCCCCCTTCTGGTGCTACGACTCGATGCTGTCGGAGTACGCCGGGCTGGGGCTGGAGTACGGCTATTCGACCGTGGCCCGTGACGCCCTGGTGGAGTGGGAGGCCCAGTTCGGGGACTTCGTCAACGGCGCCCAGGTCATCATCGACCAGTTCATCGCCGCCGGCGAGGACAAGTGGAACCAGAAGTCGGGTCTGGTGATGCTGCTGCCCCACGGCTATGAGGGGCAGGGTCCCGAGCACAGCTCCGCCCGCATCGAGCGCTTTCTCATCCTCTGCGCCGAGGGCAACATGACCATCGCCGTACCCACCACCTCGGCCCAGTTCTTCCACCTGTTGCGGCGCCAGGTACTCAAGGGCAATCCCCGGCCGTTGGTGGTGTTCACGCCCAAGTCCCTGCTGAGGGCCCGAAGGGCCCGCTCGGAGGTGTCGGAGCTGACGTCGGGTTCATGGCGCCGGGTACTCGACGACCCCGATGTCGAGGATTCCGACGGCGTCAGGGCGGTGGCCCTGTGTTCGGGCAAGGTGGCCTACGACGCCATGGCCCACCGCGACACCCACGGCCTGCCCCTGGCGGTGGTCCGCCTCGAGCAGCTCTACCCGTGGCCGGCCGACGAGATCGGGGCGGTGCTGGACCGCTACCGGTCGGCCCGGTCGGTGATCTGGCTGCAGGAGGAGCCGGCGAACATGGGGGGATGGAACTTCGTGAGGGGCCGGTGGGAGGAGACCCTGGCCGAGCGGGGGGAACTGGTCCGGGTGTCCCGTCCCGAATCGGGCAGCCCGGCGTGCGGTTCCATGAGCATCCACAACCAGGAGACCGCCCGGCTCATGGAGAATCTGGCCGGCTCCGTTCCCCGCTGAGAACCGCCTCCAGCTCGGCGAGGGCCTGGGCCTCCGACTCGACCTTGATGGTGGTCATGCCCAGGGCCCGGGCCGGCTTGCAGTTGATTCCCAGGTCGTCGAGGTACACCGCCTCGTCGGGTGAGATCTCCAGCATTTCGCACGCCATGAGATAGATGGCCGGATCGGGCTTCCGCAGCCCGACCTTGGAGGACTCGATCACCACGTCGAACCGGGCCAGCACATCGGGGTCGGGTCCCCGGTCCCCGGAGACGTTGTTGGTGATGCAGCCCAGGCGGTAGTCGCCGGCGAGGCGATCGAGGGTGTGGACCATTCCCGGCCGCAGCTTCCCGGCCAGACACGCCAGCACCCGGCCGCCGTCGACCTGATGTCCCAGGGCCCGTCCCTCGGCCTCGAACTCCTCGATGAACGTGGCCCGGTCGATCTCGCTTCGCTCGAATCGGGCCCAGGCGTTGGTGTCGGGGTTCGTGGAGTTGATCAGCCGAATGAGGCCCGGCGGCAGCCCGGCGGTTTCCTCGTAGGCGGCGAACGCCTCGAAGGGACTGGAGGTGATCACCCCGCCGAAGTCGAAGATGACGGCCTTGATCGTCGGATTCGGTCCTCTGGAATGCACCACGGGAGAGTAGCTTTGACCGGGTGCGAGTGGCTACGTGGAACATCAACTCCCTCAAGGCCCGGTTGTTCCGGGTGGAGGAGTGGCTGGGGTACGCCCGTCCCGACGTCCTGTGTCTCCAGGAGACCAAGATGTCCGACGACCAGTTCCCCGCCCTGACGTTCTCGGAGTTGGGCTACGAGTCGGTCCATGTGGGCCAGGGGCGCTGGAACGGTGTGGCCATCCTGTCCCGGGTCGGTCTCGGCGATGTTCACACCAACTTCGCCGACGGGGGTGATCCCGATCCGGAGGCCCGTCTGGTGACGGCGCGGTGTGGTCCGCTGTCGGTGACCAGTGTCTACGTGCCGAACGGTCGCAGCGTGGACGACGATCACTACGCCTACAAGCTGAGGTGGCTGGATCGTCTCCGGGTCCACATCGACGAGGTGGCCAGGCCCGACGAGCCGGTGGTGGTGGCCGGGGACTTCAACATCGCCCCCACCGACATCGACGTGTGGGACCCCTCGGCCTTCGACGCCAACTCCACCCACGTGACCCCCGCCGAGCGGGAGAAACTGGCCCGTCTCATCGAGTGGGGGCTCGTCGACGTGTTCCGGGAGAAGCATCCCGAGCCGGGGCTCTTCAGTTGGTGGGACTACCGCGGTGGTTCGTTCCACATGCGCAAGGGCATGAGGATCGATCTGATCCTGGGAACCCCTCCGGTGGCGGCGGCCACGACGCTGGCCCTGATCGACCGCAACGCCCGAAAGGGCAAGCAGCCCTCCGATCACGCCCCGGTGTTCATCGACACCGATCTGTAGGGCCTTCGGCGGCGAGGGCCCGGCGGGCGATTTCCAGATGGTGGCGTCTCTGCTCCTCCCGGGCGGGGGCGGGCGGCTCGGTCAGGGGAGTGATCCCGGCCAGGAACGGCGAGGGTTGCCGATCCACCACCCGGGATCCGACCCGGCGGCGCCGGGCCCAGCTCAGGTGCAGCGAGGCCACGGCCCTGGTCATGGCCACGTAGAAGAGCCTCCGTTCCTCGGGGTTGTCTCCCATGGGGACCAGACCGTTCTCGACCCCGGCGATGATCACCCCGTGCCATTCGAGGCCCTTGGCCGAGTGGAAGGTGCACAGATCGACCACGTCGGCGTGGTCGTCGATGTCGGAGGCGCTCATCGTGCGCAGCCACTGGGCGAAGCCGGGCCCGCTGGGCGCGGTGGTACCCGCGGTGTACTCGCGGGCCAGGTCCAGGACCCGCTGGTGGGCCTCCGAGCCGCTGCCCTCCACGACCAGGTCGGTGACGGCCACACCGAACGAGGGTCCCGAGGACCGGAGGCGGTCGAGGAGTTCGGCCTCCTCGGGGCGGGTGGAGATACGGTCCCTGCCCCTCACCCGATGGGGGATTCCGGCCCGGGTGAGGGCATCGGCGATGACCGAGAGCTGGGCGTTGGTGCGGGTCAGCACGGCGCGACCGGACCACCGGGCCGAGCCGCGGTGGTCCCACAGGAGCCGGCGGGCGATCTCGGCCGCTTCGGCGTCCTCGTCCTCGTGGTCGGTGACCGTGAGAGCGGGTCCGGGGGGCCGGACCGCCTCCGACGACCCGCCGCTTCCCGACAGGAGGGTGTTGGCGGCGCTGACCACCGTGGCGGCCGAGCGGTGATTGAGTTTCAGCTCGAACGTGGTGGCGTCGGGGAACCAGGTGTTGAACTCGGTCAGGTACCTCGAGTCGGATCCGTTCCACTCATAGATCGACTGGTCGGGATCACCGACCACGAAGATGTCGTCGCGGTCCCCCAGCCAGGCCCGCAGGAGCTCGAACTGGTTGTGGTTCACGTCCTGGAACTCGTCGACGTAGAAGTGACGGAACCGCCACCTCTGGGCCCGGGCGAAGTCGCGATCGGTGTTCAGCAACCGGGTGCACTCGGTGAGCAGGTCGTCGTAGTCGAGCAGCCCCTTGCGCCGCTTGTGCTCGCGGTAGGCCTGCAGGAGGCGGGCGACCGGGGGCGACACGCGGTGACTGCGGCCCACTGCCAGAGCTCTCTCGGCCGCGGTCACCTGACGAGAGGCGTTGGCGAGGCCCAGATCCCCGGCCAGTCCCCGCAGAACGGCGGACCGGTTGGCCAGGATCACCGGGGGACGGCGGCCACGGTCCAGACGATGGAGCCGAAGCTGCTGGAGGGCGGTGGCATGGAAGGTGCCCACCGCTCCCACGTCCCTCACCCCACCGGCGTGTAGCCGGCGGCCGAGCTCACCCGCCGCCCGACGGGTGAAGGTGAGCACCATCGTGCGGCGGGCATCGGCGG
>DRKF01000445.1 GCA_011051915.1 Acidimicrobiales bacterium
AGCGCCGTCGTCCGCCCCGCGAGGAGAAGCCCCGTCCCAAGCGGCTCCGTCCCGGACGCGAACACCGCAAGGCCTGGCTGGCCGGCCTTCCCGACGATCACAAGATCGTGGCCGAACAGCTCTCGCGCGGGGGTCTGGCCGCCGTACGGCGCGAGATCGACACCCAGAACGAGAAGGCAAAGGCCGACGGCAGCCCCGAGGTCAAGGCCTCGGCGCTCATCGCCCTGGCCGAGAAGCTCCTTCCCGACCTGAGGATCGCCGAGTGGCGGGACCGCGCCGATGCCGCCCTCGCATCAGTGGACGAGATCGACCTGCGCGACCTGCGCACCGTGGTCGTGGCCGGGGTCGACGCCGCCAAGGACTCCGACGCCATGCGGGTGCTGGATCAGCTCCAGGAGTCGCTGACCCGGAGGGTGGAGCAGGCCCACACCGAGTGGCTGGCCGAGATCTCCTCACTGCTGGGCGAGTCGAGGGTCGTCCGGGCTCTGAGGGTGGCCTCCCGCCCCCCCAAGGCCGGCTCGCCCCTTCCTCCCGATCTGGCCCAGCGACTGGCCGACGCCGCCAACGAGGCCCTCACCGGTGAGGTCACCCAGCACCGCCTGGCCACGGTGTTCGACGCCGTCAGCCGCTCTCCGGTGCGTCCCAAGGTCGTGTTCGACAACGTTCCCGAGAAGCCCGGTGAGGAACTCCTGGAGATGGTCCGCAAGGTGGCCTCGTCCCTGCCCCAGGTGGCGGAGAAGTTCGGCATCAGCCCCAGCGCCCGACCCAAGCGCAAGCGCAATCGCAACCGCGCCAAGTCCGGGGCCAAGATCCCCCCGAAACCCACGTCAGCCGCCTCGGCCAAGCCCAAGGCCGGAGGCGGAGCTGCCAAGCCCGAACCCAAGCCGGAGGCCGGAGGCGGAGCTGCCAAGCCCGAAGCCACCAAGCCCGAGCCGGAAACCGCCAAGGCCGAAGCCAAACCCAAGCCTGAGGCCGCCAAGCCCGAGCCGGAAACCGCCAAGGCCGAAGCCAAGCCCGAGCCGGAAACCGCCGAAGTCGAACCCAAGCCCGAGCCGGAGCCCGTCCCTCCCACCGAGGCGAAGGAAGCAGTCAGCTCAGGGGAAGATGCCGCAGCGGATCCACCGCCTCCTGCTCCCACTCCCGATGACAGTCGAGACAACGACACAGGTCCAGACTCTCCCGCCTCAGGTACACCCTGAGCACACTGGGGGATCCACACCTCACACACCGTGTGCCGCCGCCTGGAGATTCCACGAGGCTCCATCGGCCGCGCCCACGTCGATGTGAGCGGCTCGAACCCACCCACCTCGATGTGAGCGGCTCGACCGGTCGGGGTAGGGTGCGGCCATGGCTGTTGACTTTCGCAAGGAAGGCCGGGTTGCGGTCTTCACCCTGAACCGACCCGAGGCCCGCAACGCGGTGAACGAGGAGGTCTCCACCGAGATGGAGAACCACCTCGACGTGTTCGAGGCCGATCCCGACCTCTGGGTGGGGGTGATCGCCGGGGAGGGGCCGGTCTTCTGTGCCGGGGCCGACCTCAAGGCCATCGCCGAGGGACGCAACATCTCAACCGAGCGGGGTGGTTTCGCCGGCCTGGTCCAGCGAGACCGGGTCAAGCCCCTGATCGCCGCCGTGGACGGTCCCGCCCTGGCCGGCGGGCTGGAGGTCGTACTGTCCTGCGATCTGGTCGTGGCCTCCACCGCCTCCCGCTTCGGTATCCCCGAGGTCAAGAGGTCACTGATCGCCGCCGCCGGGGGTTTGTTCCGCCTGCCCCGGGCCGTTCCCTGGAACATCGCCATGGAGATGGCCCTCACCGGAGATCCCATCACCGTGGAGCAGGCCCACCATTTCGGGCTCGTCAACCAGGTCGTACAGCCCGGGGAGGCCCTCACCGGCGCCCTGGCCATGGCCGAGCGCATCAGCGTCAACGCCCCCCTCGCCGTCCGCAAGAGCCGCGAGGTCATGATCGCCAGTCGCTTCGCCGACGACGCCACCGCCTGGCGGCTCAGTACCGAGGGGATAGCCGCCATGTTCAAGACCGAGGACTTCGCCGAAGGTCCCAGGGCCTTCATCGAGAAGCGGGCCCCGGTGTGGAAGGGCCGCTGAGCCGCCAACCGGCGACCGGGGCTCAGTCCTCGGCCACAACCCCGTGACTCCTCAGGAAATCGAGTAGCCCCGGAACCAGTCTCAGACCGGTCAGCTCCCCCAGGGGCACGAACCGGGCCTCATCGGCATCGTCACCCGGCCGGGGCTCGGCGTCCGGTTCCACGGCCACGCGGTAGTCGATGATCACGAAGTGGTGATCGGGTCCGATCCTCTCCACCCACCCCAGGGGTTCCAGCAGGCGGCCGGTCAGACCCGTTTCCTCGGCCAGCTCCCTCAGGACCGCCTGGCCCACGCTCTCGCCCCTCTCCACCTTGCCACCGGGAACCGACCACAGGCCTCGGGCCGGTTCGCGACCCCGACGCACCAACAGGATGCGGCCGTCGTCGACCACTACGGCTCCGGCCCCCACCACCGGTCCCACCTCGGGCACCTCGAACGACGGCCCGTCAGTCGCCGACGAGATCACGGTGCACGACCAGTAGGCGAGCCTTGAATCCGAAGGACTCGAAGAAGTTCTTGGTGTGACGGTCCCCCGGCAGGGCCAGACCGTCGATACCCAGACAGTCGTTGTCGACCGCCCAGCTCAGTATCCGGTCCATCAGGGCCTCACCCACACCGACCTCCCGGAAACCGGGTTCGACGTAGAGCACGTCTATGACCCCGAGGACGGAGCCGTCGGCCAGCCGGTCGAGGCGCACCAGGGCGAAACCCACCGCCACCCCCTCGACCCAACCCATGAACAGTCGGTCGCGTTCGCCGAGTCGGCTCAGGGCCTCCTCGGGGGAGGCCACGGGCGCCGCCTCCCGCAGCGACCAGATGAGGCCGCCGCGGGCGTCCCTCTTCTCCTCGACCGCGCCCCGAGCCATTCGCACCAGCTCCCGGCGGACCCCGGCGTCACCGGGGTCGGCCGAGGCCACGACCACCTCCATGTCACCCCCGAGAAGGCCCTCGATCCCACCGGGTTCAACCATCGGAGCCCGCCTCCCGCCGGGCCAGTTGGTCGAGCTTGCCCAGAACGGTCCGGCGGGCCCGATGGGACTCCTCGTGGGCCCGGATCAGCTCGCGCTCCTCGGGCGACAGTTCGCCCAGCAGGGGGACTATCTGCACGGCGGACAGGGCGTCGTAGTTGGCGATCGGAAGGCCGACCGCCACCGGCTCGGCAACCTGCTCGGCTTCCGGCTCACCAACCTGCCCGGATTCGGGCTCCGCGACCTGCCCGGGTTCCGGAACGGTCCCGGGGACGGCGGTCCTCCCCCCGGAACGGTCCTCACCGCTGCCCACCAGGCTCTGTTCGAAGCGGCGCCGTCCCTGACGCACGGCGAACTCCCCGATCATGCGGGCCGCCGGCCGCTGGCGACGGAAGGTGTCACGGCCCACCCGGGCGAAGTCGGGCAGATGCTCCCAGAACTCGATCGTCGCCCCCAGCGGGGCGAAGAACACCAGATCCAGGAGCATCTCGGCGGGGGATCGCCCCGGGCGGGACTTTTCGTCGGTCACCCCTCCGGGGGATCGCTCTGGGCGGGACTTCTCGTCGGTCACCCCTCCAGGATGGCCGAAGCGACGCCCGACGGCTACCCGCCCAGGTCCCCCACCCGGAGGCGGTCGGTCCGGATCTCCGCCGAGAGGCGACCCTGCTCCCCCTCCCCCATGTCGACATGGCGGAAGGCCCGGGCCACGAGGGAGTGCCCGGCCACCTCCTCGATCCGGCGGTACATCTCCTGGACGATTCGGCGATAGGCCGGATGACCGGCCGGGGAGGAACGCAGCTCGATCATGTGGAGAGCCGACCGGGCATTCAACTTCATCGAGTACCTCACCCGGAACGCCATGGCGACGGCGTAGGGAGCCTGACGGGGGAACTCCTCGAGGAGATCCTCATGCAGAGCCGCCGAGCGGTCCATGGCCCGGTCGTAGAGGTCCTCGCCCCCCGCCTCGGCCACCGCCTCGGGCCGTACGTATCCATGGGCCGGGGACAGGTCCTGCCACTGGAGGGTGAGCATGCGGTGGCGCTGCAGATCCCGGAACGCGCCGTAGTCGGAGAGAATGTCGAAGCCGTAGGAGGGGACCTCCAGGGCCCGGCCCGGCCGGTGGCGGCGATTGGCCCGCTCGCCGAAGTAGGTGTCGGCGAGGCGGACCCTCTCCTCGGCGGAAAGGGTCCGGACCCGGTTCAGGAGCTGGCGCTCGGGCAGGTCCGAGTGGGGATACAGCATGGCCGCCAGCATCTTGTCCTCGGCCTCGGGATCCCAGTCGACGAGATCGACATCGTCGACGGGCACCGTGGGGGTCTCGGCGAGGAGCTCGGCGGACAACTCCTCCACGGCGGCCCGGGTATCGGCCAGATACCGCGACCAGGCCACACCGCGGTCCTCCACGTCCACCCGCCGCAGGAACGAGGGGATGACCTTGCGGAGCTCGACCAGCATCATGTCGGAGTAGGCCCGGGCCTCCGGCAACGGGTTGGCCCTCATGCGCAACAGGAGAGCCTCATAGGCCTGGCCGGTGCCGTAGATGCCCACGTTGGACAGCGAGGCGGCCGGGAGCATGCCCCGTACCACGTCGAAGCTGCGGGCCCTGATCGTCTGCCGGTAGGCGATGTCGCTCACTCCCTCGGCCCGGGGTGTCAACCGGGAGAAGTGCTTCTGCACCATGGGGAGCAGGGTGGCGTAGGAGTCGAATATCCGATCGAGGTCACCGACGTAGCGGGTACCCAGATCCGAGGCCAGGATCTCGGGATCGCGGTAGTACCGGTAGCGGCCCCCCAGGCGACGGTCGTAGGCCAGATAGCGGGTCGACTGCTCGAGGTAGGACATCAGGCGTCCCCACTCGAGGATCTTGGTCAGGAGATTCGAGGCCTGCTCACACGCCAGATGCACACCACCGAGCTGGGCCACGGAGTCGTCGCCGTACTCATAGAAGACCTTCCGGTAGAGCTCCTCGGCCCGGGCCAGGCCCATGGTGGCGTCGATGGACGCGTCTCCCTCGACGTCGAGTTCGTCGACGAACTCCTCCAGGAAGAGCCGGCGCAGGCTCAGATGGGTTCGCGAGTAGCGGGCGAACAGCGCCCCCTTGACCACCTCGGGGAGGTTCACCAGGGCGAACACCGGCAGATCCAGGTTGGTGAAGTAACGGCGGAGAACCTCCTGCTCGGCAGGCGTGAAACTCTCAGCCGTGTACTGGCTCACTTACCGACCTCAGGGAAGGGGGATCCGGAGTCGTCTCCACCTACCGCCTGGACACGGTCGTGGACACTCCGGCGATGGTAGGACGCCTGATCGACGTGGTGGCGCATACCCACCACACAACCTCGGTTCACACCACCACGGTGAGAGCCTCGGGCAGGACCCGGACCTCGACACGGTGGACATCGCCGATGCGCGTGCCGTCCAGCCACAGCCCGAACCGACGCTCGAACACCACCTCGTGTGAGGCCGCCGAGCGCACCGCGATGTCGGGATGAGGCGTGTGGGTTCCGGTCCGCAGTCGGCCTCGGGCCTTCCATTTCTGCCCGGCCGGTAGATCGGCATCGAGCAGTTCGACTCGACCGTCGGAGGGATGGGACCGGGGGGTGACATCGAACTCACCGTGCCACTCGGCGTTCATCACCGCCACGATCCGCCCCCGGTACAGCGGCCTGCGGGCCACGAGATGGGCCACGAAGACCATGGGCGGGCCCCCGTCGGGGATCACCTCGACGGCGTCGACCTCCATGAGCGTGGCCCGACCGCCACGCAGCCTCTTCTCCCCACCGGTGGGGGCACCGAGCGTGCGCCACATGTCACCACCCACCAACCCGACCGTGGGGCGCTCCCCTCCCGTCCGGCGGGACTCCGAGAGGACCAGGGCCAGCTCCCGGTCGGACCCCACCACCCGGGAACCGGGAGGCAGGCTCCCCACCCGGCCCCAGTCCGCGAACCGTTCGATGTTCACCGGTCCGCCCCCTCGGCTGATCCACCGCCCCCCACACCGGGGTCTCCCCGGACCACGCCCCCGGGAGGAGGACCCGTCTCCCCGGTGCCGGCAGTCTCGTCCACCAGACGCTCGGGAACCCGGGTGGCGGAGGAGACCAATCCCCGGTCCAGCCGGTCGATGGCATCACGCGCCGCCCTCCGCGTCGCCGGCTCGGGGGCCGCCGCCGCCACCTGGCGCAGCAGATCGATGAGCTGACGCATGTTCCGGACGAACTCCCCGCCCGACAGACGACTCTCGCCCATCACCACGTCGAGGCCGGCCCCGAGCACCCAGCCGTGGGCCTCGGGGACGAATCCGGCCTCGGGCCGGGGAGTCGGGGGCAACCCCACCGGGGCCTCACGACGGGCCAGGTCACCGGCAATACGGTCGAGTTCGTCGAAGCGCTCGGCGACGGTCCGGTTGGGGAACCATTCCTCCACCGCCGGGGCCGAGCCCCGGGGGCGGTAGCTGATCATCGACGCCACCGCCGCCAGATCAGCCGGTTCGAGATCGTCGAACACCCCTCGGGCCAGGGACTCGGCCACCCAGAGGTCGTTCTCGTGGAAGATCCGGGCGAGGGTCCTTCCCCGAGCGGTCAGCTCCCAGTCGACCACGTAGCCCATGGTCGAGAGAATCTCCAGAACGTGATCGAGCATCCGGCCCAGGCCCTGCTCGGCCCGGCGCAGCCGGGCCTCGACGGTATGGAGCTGGAGGGAGGTCCTCTCGATGCGGGCCTCGAGGGCCCGGCGCTCCCGATGGGAACCGCCGGTTCGCTCTCCCGGAGGTCCCCCGCGGTCGAGACGGGGGAGGTCCAGGCGTCGAAGGGCGCGTGCCGCCGCCCGCTGGAAGTCCCGGCGGGCGGGACGATACGGACCGGGCAGGTCCAGCCGGGCGACCGGGGAAACCGGGGAGGAGAAGTCCCTCTCGGACAGCTGCATCGTCTTCCCCCTCTGGGAGACCGCCCGCAGCCTCACCCCCCGACCCCGACGCTGAGACACCGACAGCACCACCAGATACCCCGTTCCCCGGTGTTCGTCATCCACGATCACGTCCCCGGGCCGGAGCCGACCCAGGGAGCGGACCACCTCGGGATCCACCGGAACCTCGGGCCCCTGTGCGGTCTCCGGTTCGTTCCCGGGGAGTTCGAGGTCGAGTCGGCCGAAACGTCCGGTGAATTCCTCGGTCAGCCGCTCCAGTTCGGCTGACAGCTTCCGGGCCCGCCGGGCCAGGGACACGATCGTGCGGTCGGCCTGGAACTGGGCGAAGGAACTCTCGATGAGTTCCAACGCTCCCTCACGGGTGGTGGTGGAGATCAGGTTGGCGGCCATGTTGTACGTGGGACGGAACACCGAGCGCAGCTCGAATTCCTTGCTGGCCGCCAGCTCCGATATCTCGGCGAAGCTGACGTAGGGGGACCACATCGTGTACGCGTAGCCGGTGGTGTCGATCCCTCTGCGGCCGGCACGGCCGGTGAGTTGGGAGTACTCACCGGGAGTCAGCATGGCGTGACCGTCTCCCCGGAACCGGCTGAGCTGTTCGATGACCACGGACCGGGCCGGCATGTTGATTCCGAGGGCCAGGGTCTCCGTGGCGAACACGACCTTCAGCAGCCCGGCCGTGAAGCAGGCCTCGACCAGCTCCTTGAAGGGGGGAACCATCCCGGCGTGGTGGGCGGCCACCCCGGCCCGCAGGCCCCGCAGGAGCCGGCCGAAACCGAGCAGCTCCAGATCGGCTTTCCCCAGTCCGGCCGTGTGGCGCTCCGCCAGCTCGGCCACACGGGTCCTCTCGTCACCTTCGAGAAGGTCCAGGCCGGCTCTCAGACACCTCTCCACCGCCTCGTCACAGCCCTTGCGGCTGAAGATGAAGTAGATGGCGGGTAGGCGTCGTCGGGATCTCAGATGGGTGACGACATCGGTCTGCCGGGGCCGGGAGATGCGTCGCCGACCCCCCGGCCCGGACCCACCGTGGCTCTTCAGCCACCCGACCGTGCGGGGATCGGGCCGGTCCCCGGCCAGGGTGGCCAGGTCCACCACCCGTCGCCGCGCCCGGTCGTTGACCAGAAACCGCTGCTCCAGATCCACCGGCCGGTGGGTCTCCACCACGCACCGGCAAACCCCGCGGACCTCCGCGATCCAGGCCGCCAGTTCATCGGCGTTGGAGACGGTCGCCGAGAGTCCGACGAGCCTCACCGACTCGGGAGCACCGATTATCACCTCCTCCCACACCGGTCCCCGGTAGGAGTCCTGCAGGAAGTGCACCTCGTCCAGCACCACCCATCCGAGGTCACCGAGATCGGCCGAACCTGAGTAGATCATGTTGCGCAGGACCTCGGTGGTCATCACCACCACCGGGGCTTCGTGCCGGATCGAGTTGTCGCCGGTGAGCAGGCCGACGTTCTCGCTGCCCAACCAGCGTTCCAGGTCGGTGAACTTCTGATTGGAGAGGGCCTTGATGGGGGTGGTGTAGAAGACCCGCCGGCCCTCGGCCCGGGCCCGGGCCACGGCGTACTCGGCGATGACGGTCTTGCCCGATCCCGTCGGTGCGGAAACCAGGACAGACTCGTCGGCGTCGATGGCGTCCAGAGCCTCCACCTGGAATCCGTCGAGTGGGAACTCGAACCTGGCCTCGAAGTTCCGGCGGATCGATTCGCCCGGACTCACGAGCGGTCGGATCCGCTCCGGCGGAAGAGGCGTCCCCGCCGGAACCCGGGCAGACCGGCCCGGCGGCGAACCAGGAATCGACCGATGACGATGGCCGCCTCGTAGAAGATGTACAGCGGGATCGACAGGGCTCCCAGGGTTATGGGGTCACCGGTGGGGGTGATGATGGCGGCCAGGGTGACGATTCCCACCGCGGCGTAGCGGCGGCCGCGGGCCAGGGTGTCGGCGTTCACCACCCCCGCCAACTGCAGAAATATGAGCACGATCGGGAACTCGAAGCCGATGCCGAAGCTGAGCATCAGAAAGGTGATGAGGCTGAAGTACTTGTCGGGGGTGAACAGCGGGCTGATGTTGCTGCCACCCACGTTGATGAAGAACTCGAGAGCCCGGGGAAAGGTCCAGAACCCCAGCGACACCCCGGCCACGAACAGCACGACCCCCGAGATCACGAAGGGCAGGGTCCAGCGCTTCTCCGAGGGCTTGAGGGCCGGATGGATGAACTGCCAGAGCTGCCAGAGGATCACCGGCATGGCCAGGGCGATTCCCCCGGTGAATCCGACCCGGAGACGGGTTCGGAAGCCTTCCAGGGGATCGGTGATGACCAGGGAGCAGGGCTCGGTTCGCCCCAGGGCGTCCAGGGCGTCGCAGTAGGGGCGAAGGAAGAAGTCCGAGACGGGGCCCCACAGGGAGATGACCACGGCGGTTCCGATGGCCACGGCGATCATCGACTTGATCAGGCGGGAGCGAAACTCATCCAGGTGCTCCCAGAACGTCATCGGAGCGCCTGCCGGCTCCTCGGCCTCGGAGACGGTGTCGGTCAACTGAAGGTGCCCTGGTCAGGAGGGGATGGGGTGCCGCCGGCTCCGGGGGTGGAGGCCTCCCCGCCCGGCTGGACCGGCTCGATGGATGAGGCCCTCTCGGACGGCTGGACCGGCTCGGCGGTAGGGGTCTCCTCAGCCGCCCGGACCGGCTCGGCGGCAGGGGTCTCCTCCTCGTCGGGCAGCTCGTCGGCGGGGCGGTAGACCCTGTTCGGCGGGACCTGGGGAGCGGACGCGGCGGAGGAGGTCGAGGAGGCCGTGGAGGTGGTGTCCCGGCCCATGAGGGTGTCGGTGGTCTCCGTCAGCA
>DRKF01000446.1 GCA_011051915.1 Acidimicrobiales bacterium
CCTGCCCCTGAGCCCGGGCCGCCGGGGGCTCAGGCGTCGGGGCCGGTTGCGCGGTCCAGAAGGGCGGAGGGGTCGAGGTCGGCGAGGGACCCGGCCACCACGGTGGCTCCCACGAAGTCCATACCTGCGGTCACCGGGTTCGGGACCGCCAGGCATCTCAGACCGGCGGCTCGGGCGGCCCGAACCCCCGGAGGGGAGTCCTCCACCGCCAGTGAGGCACCCGGATCGGCACCGAGGCGGGCGCAGGCGTCGAGGTAGACGTCGGGTGCGGGCTTGCCTCTCAACCCGCCACCGGCGCAGGACACGACCTCGAACTCGAAGCCCAGTTGCAGACGGTCGAGGTGCTCGGACACCCAGCCGATCGGGGAGCTGGAGGCCACCCCCACCGCCAGGCCGCGACTACGGGCGAACGCCAGCCAGCCGACGATTCCCCGACGGGGCTCCTCGGCCCGGATCAGGTCCATCATCCGGTGGCGCCGACGGGTCACCGCGATCTCGGTATCGACGCGGCCGACGAGGGAGGTGAGGTGGTCGTAGGGGTCGAATCGTTCCGATCCGGGGTCCAGGCCGATGTTGGTCCGCCACAGATCGATGTCGAGCGGCTCCAACCCGTGAGCCTCGTACACCTCGCACCAGGCCCGGTACTGAGGGGTCTCGGTATCGAGAATCGTTCCGTCGAAATCCAGGATCAGGGCACCGGCCACGACCCTGATCCTCTCATGTGGTGCCGGAAGCAGGTCCGGGATTTCCCCGACGATGTCGACCCGCCGGTTGTCAGGCCTCCTCGAGTACGGTGACCCGCCGGTTGTCAGGCCTCCTCGAGCACGGTGACCCGGCCGGTCGTCAGGCTTCCTCGAGTACGGTGACCCGGCCGGTGGATCCGTCGACGGAGATCAGGGCCCCGTCGGGGATCGTGGCCGTGGCGTCGGTGACGGACACCACGCAGGGAATCCCCAGTTCACGGCTCACGATCACCGCGTGGCTCATCACCGCCCCGACGTCGACGACCACCGCGTCGGCAGCCAGGAACAACGGGGTCCACGAGGGGTCGGTGATGGGTGCCACCAGCACATCGCCGGGGCCCAGGGCGCCGGGATCGGAGGCGTCCATGACCACCCGGGCCCGACCGGTGGCCGTACCCGGGCAGCCCGGGATTCCCTGCAGGGTCGTTCCCGCCTTCACCTGATCCTGTTCCCGGTGGCGGGGTTCCCACTCCGAGACGGCCGGCTGGGTCCCCTCGAAGACGAACGGAGGCACCAGGGAGGTGAGCTTCTCCGCGGTGGCCTTGCGTTCGGCTATCCGATCCAGGAACGGGGCGGGATCGGTGATGTAGGAACGGAACTCGTCCACGCTGAGGAAGGTGCCGTCCCACGGGTCGGCCGGACCGCCCCGCTCCGATGCCCGCCGGCACAGCTCCCGCAGGGCCAGTCGGACCACGTGGTGGGCTCTGATGACCGTGGTCTTGGATCTCTCCCTTCCTTGGGAGAACAACGTGGCCGACCTGAGGGCCTTGTCGAACTGGAAACGGTCGAATCGGTTGAGCGCGCTCCGTACCTCCTCGGTGGCCTCGGTCCGTCGAGCCTCCAGCGAGGAGGAGCGGGCCCCCGGGTCATGCGACTCGTCGGCCATGCGCATCCGGTCCACGGCCGCCAGCGCCATCTCGGGCTTCAGTCCCCAGGTGTCGGTGGCCAGCTCCCACTCGTTGGGCCCCCGGGAGCCGAAGCGCTCCAGGAAGTCGGCGAAGTCACGGTTGAAGGCCGCCACCTGCGGATCCTCCGGTGGGGTGCCGCCATCGAATCCCAGGCGGTCCGTCAACCCCGGTACCCCGGCGTCGAAGGCGGCGGTGAGGGCCGGGCTGGCCGCCACCTGGCGCCCCAGACGCCAAAGGGTCTGGGCGGGCAGAGCCGATTCGACCTGGCCGATGCCGCCGAGGAGGGTGGTGAGCTTGTCCTCCTGACCGACCTTGGTGGCCAGGTCGGTCACCAGGCCGGCTCCCACCGTGCCCCTGAAGGTGGTGAGGATGTGATGGCGGAACAGTTCCCGGAACGTGGGGCCGTAGCCGAGGTAGAAATCCAGGAGCTCGTCGTCGGTGGCGTCCGCCCCGGGGGCCTCGGCCGCCAGACGTTCCACCAGTCGCTTGTCCTCCTCCAGCTCGGGAAGGTCCTTCATCCCCAGGGTCTTCAGCACCTGACGGGTCAGCCTCAGGGTGGCGCCGAGGCTCTTGTCGCCCTTGCGGGGAACATAGGGAGGGGCCTCCGACTCGCCGAAGAACTGGAGGTCCATGGCCTCGACGGACCCTCCCGGAGCCCGTACCCCGACCATGCGGATGTAGCTGGCGTTCAGGTAGCAGTAGCTGCCGAAGATCCCCAGAACTATCCAGTCCTCGTCCCCGAAGTCCCCGGAGTCGACCAGTCCGAAATCGCGGTACGCGTCACGCCAGCCCAGCTCGGCCTGGTGTCCGACTACCTCCCAGGTGAGGGGTCGCACCGGCTCGGGGAAGACCTCCCCCACGTTGCCCCGGGTGTAGAGCGGCCACTTCCGGCTGGGTGGATTGTCGGCCATCCAGATCTGTTCGGTCACTGGTCCCCCTGGGTCGGATCTCGAGAGGGCCCCGGAACAGAGCCCCTACCGAGGCGACATCGTGACACACGGCACACCGGGGGTTCACGTCGAACCGTCCGGCGGCGTGGGAGCAGCGGTTCAGGGTCTGGTGGCCCGGGGTGACCACAGCGCGGTCAGGTACCCGTCGTCGAGTGTCGGCTCGGCGCCGACACCGTCGGGAGCGGAGGCGCCCACACATCTCCACGTGGTGGGGGAGTCCTGCCAGCAGTGCCAGGCCTCGGGGTCGGGTTCGGCGGCCCTCCAGACCCGTCCCCGGGCCAGGTCCCGGAGATGACCGGGCGGGCCGGTGAAACGGATCCGTCCGCCGGAGAGCACCACTATCCGGTCGCACCACCGGCCGATGTCCCCGGTGTGATGGGTCGACACCACGACGGTGGAGTTCCGGCTCCGTTCGGCCAGGTCGGCCAGCATCAGTCGGCGGGTCTCGGGGTCCAGAGCCGCATCCGGTTCATCGAGGATCAGCAGGGCGGGGTTTCCGAGGAGGGCCTGGGCCAGGCCGACTCTCCGTCTCATCCCTCCGCTGAGGTTCCGGATCCGGTCGTGCATACGACCGCCCAGCCCGACGGTGTCGATGCAGCGGGCCACCTCTGCCAGTCGCCACGCACGGGGTTCGATCTCCTTGAGGACGGCGACGTACTCCACGTACTGGTGGACGGTCATCCGCAGGGGGAGCGACTCCGTCTGGGTCAGGTAGCCCAGGGCCCGGCGCACCGCCAGACGGCCGGAGGGATCCGATGTGTCGTGTCCGGAGACCCTGACCGAACCGCGGTCGGCTCTCTCGGTGGTGGCCAGGAGGCGGAGCAGGGTGGTCTTGCCCGAGCCGTTGGGCCCGATCACGGCGGTGAGTCCACCTCCGAGGACGACCGTGACGTCGACCAGGGCGTCGCGGCCTCCGAAGGCGCGGGAGACATTGCCCACCTCGATGGTCACGGGCGCCACGGGATCAGGCCTCGAAGTAGCGGCTGTGGCGCCGCTGTCGGTCCACGAGGATTGCGGCCACCCCCGCCAGAACCAGCCAGAAGGCCTGGCCGGCGGGAGCGAACACGGCGGCGGAGTGCCCCGACACCGAACCCACCAGGAGCACGACCAGGATCCACACTGCGCCCACAGTCGCCGCCGCTCTCTGGGGCCCCAGGCGGGGTGACAGGGCGATGGCCCCGGAGGTCACGGCCAGGGCCGGCAGAAGCCAGGCCACGGCGGCCACGGCCGGGCCCCCCATGAGTGCGCCTCCCACGACCAGAATCGCGATGCTGGTCACCAGGATGGTCATGGTCCGGATCAGCAGCAGGCGGCTGCGGTCGATGGGGGTGGCCACCGTCGTCTCGTGGACGGGGTCGACGGCGGTTCCGAAGGCCAGGGCCACCCCGGCCAGCGGAACGAGGGGGGCGATCGTCAGGTACACGATCACCCGGTCGAGGCCCGAGGCGGTCGAGTTCGATGCCGTCGCCAGGGCGAAGAGCAGAGCCAGGGCCGTGGCCAGTAGCCAGGCGGCCCTCAGGGCCGGGGTGGCCGTGGCCAGACGGGCCACGGAGTCGGACACCCCCAGGCGCACGAGGAGCCGCTCCAGGCGACCGCGGCGGGGGGCGGCGGCCAGGCCCATCACGATGAGGCGGTTGACCTCGAGGCGTTCCGCGGAGACCGAGCGGCCGAGAGCCTCCCGACCGGACACGGTCGACACCAGGGTCTCCTCGATCCGGTACTCGAGGGCCGGATCGACATTCGCCGACCGCCATATCCGTACCAGCTCGGTCTCGGGTCGCCCTATCTCGGGTGGCCCGGTCACGTCGGGATCGGTTCCCCCGGCGTCGTGTTCGGAGGTCATTGCTCCCCCTCGGAGATTGCTGTTCTCAACAGTTTGCGAGCCCGCGACATCCGGCTCTTCACGGTGCCACGGGGTATGCCCAACAGGATGGCGGTCTCGCCCGTCGACAGACCCTCCACCGCGGTGGCCACCATCACCGCCTGGAGTTCGGGGGCCAGCCGGGACAGTTCGCTGCCCACCCTGGTATCGGTCAGGGCCAGGGGGAGTTCCCCACTGTCCACCGGCTCGCTGCCGACCACCTCCCAGCTCACGTCCCGACCGTGGCGCTGTTGACGGCGGATCTGGTCGATGAGCCTCCGTAGTCCCACGGTCCACAGCCAGGCGCCGAACTCGCCGCTGGGCTTCCAGCGGCCGGCACCCCGCCAGGCGGCCAGGAACGCCTCCTGGACCGCGGTGTCCACGACATCGGGATCGGGACAGCGCCGCTGGAGGCGGGCGGTCAACCAACCGGCATGACGGCGGTACAGGAGATCCAGGGCCTCCCGATTCCCGTCGGCCATTCTGCCCACGAGGGTGGCGTCGTCGGGTTCGCCGGTTCGGATCTCGCGGGTCACCGAATTCATGGTGTCAGCGGGTGGTTCATCGGAGGGGGATCTCAGACCCCGACCGGTACCGGGGTGGGTGCCGGTGGCAGTGGCTGGGTGGGGCGACGGGATCGGAACGGGTACAGGAGCTGGCCCCACACTCCCCGGGTGGGCACGGGTTCGTCGGTGCCGTAGATCTGGGGCCGCCGATCGGAGGGCATGTAGTAGGTACCCCAGATGAGGTCCCAGACCGGGAGGAAGACCGAGTAGTTGGTGTTGATGGCGTCGGGTTCGTTGGCGTGGTGCCAGTGGTGGAACTCCGGGGTGAGTATGACCTTGTGGAGGGGGCGCAGACGCCATCTCACGTTGAGGTGGGCCCACAGGCCCACCACCGTCTGCAGGACGACGTACAGCCCGCCCACGGTCTCGGCGTCCCAGCCGGCGGCGAGCATGAAGATGATCGGACCGATGGCGGCCAGGAAGTCCAGGGGATGGTTTCGGAGTCCGGCGACCCAGTCCATGCGCTCGCTGGAATGGTGCACGGCGTGAAAACGCCACAGCATCGGGATCTCGTGCTGGAGGCGGTGGGCCCAGTACAGGATCACGTCGAGGATCAGCACCGCCTCGATGGCCAGCAACCACCGGGGCTGAGCAGTGACGAACGGGCGGATCACCAGGCCCGGCAGCCACGTCAGGCTGAAGAGTCCGGCGGTCAGCGCCAGTGCAGTGACGACCACACCTCCGGCCGTCTCGGTGAGACCCCAGATCACGTCGGTTCCCAGACCGGGCCGGAACCGGGGGTACCGGTGGCGGCGGAAGATCCTCTCCACGGGGGCCAGGGCGACGAACAGGATGACTATGCCCACCGCCGGCTCATACCCCAGCAGTGCCAGGGCCACCACCGGGGCCGAGCCCAGCAGTATCAGGAGCCAGCGGCGAAGACGCCGGGGTGTGTGCCCCGGGCCGCCGGGTGAGTCGTCGTGGGGTTGGACCGGGTCGTGGTTGACGGTGCCCGTGGTCGATGTGGTGCTCGGGTCCATTGCCGACCTCCTTCACCACCTCTATCGGAGGGTCGGCCGCCGCCGGTTCGCTCCGGCGTCCCGATTCTGTCAGTAGCGGAACTGGATGGCGGCCCGTTCGCAGATGATCGGCCGTAGGCGGGTGGCGATCATCTCCTGGTGCACCGGGTCCTGGGAGTAGGCCCGGTAGTCGTCGGTGCTGTCGAAGTCGACCACCACCGCGTAGTCGAAGTTTCCATCGCGAAAGCCCAGGTCGGCGCCGTGACGCATGCTGACGATCTGGGGGATGGCCGCCGCGAGCATGTCCATCGACTCGACGAGGGCCGCCCTCGCCTCGTCGGTGGCGTCCTCGTTGAACTTGAACATGGCTATGTGTCGGATCATGGGTTCTGGTCTTCCGGTCTGGTTCTGGGTCGGGATCTGGCACGGGGCCGGGGAGGGGGCACCGCCTGGAGCTCGCCCAGCCGTCTGCCACCGGCGGGTTCCGCCGTCCGTGGACCCGGCACCGGGTCGGGCCGTCCGGCCACGGGGTCGGGCGAGGTCAGGTCGATCAACCCTGAGCGCTCCCGCGGCGGCCCGGGCCGGGGGGAGGCCTCCCCGTCGCCCCGTGGACGTCTGCGCCGGAAAGGCCCGGGTCCCCGCCGTCGGGTACCGGATGGGACCGGCGAGACCCCGTGTCCCAGGGCCCAGAGGACCGCTCCGATGAGGCCGAGCCCGACGCCCAGAGGCCACCAGGCGTCGGAGGCGCCCAGACAGCGGGCCTCGACCACCACCCACACCGGCGAGCAGTCCTCGGTCACCCCGC
>DRKF01000447.1 GCA_011051915.1 Acidimicrobiales bacterium
AGGGCGAAACTCCCGATGGCGGCGTTGAGCATCCGACGGTGACGGATGTGGCGGTGGGCCAGGGAGGGGAGCACCTCGGCGACCACACCGAGGGCGGGAACGGCGAAGAGGAAGATCTGCGGGGCCCGGTACAGCCAGTCGAGCTGGGCCCAGAGCCCTCCGGCCCCCTCCAGGTAGATCTCCCCGTAGCGGAGATCCACGTAGCTGAAGAGCAGGTTCGCGACCATCACCGGGAGGCTGACCACGAGTATCACCGAGGTCACCATCGAGGCCCAGGTGAACGGCGGCACGGAATCGAGGAACAGGCCCGGCGACCTCAGGGTGAAGGCGGTGGTGGCCACGATCACCGCCGCCCACAGCAATGAGACCAGAACCGCTCCGAGAGCCACCACGTAGAGATCGACACTGTCACCGTTGGCCCCGTAGGGACCCCCGTCACCCGCATAGGCCCCGAGCAGGATCAGCGAGGACAGGGACCACGACCAGAAGGCCCCGGCCGCACCCCGGGGGAACACGCAGTTCCCGGCACCCACCTGCAGGGGGATGAGATAGATCGCGGCCCCGAGGAAGAAGGGCAACCCGAAGAGCAGAATCAGCGCCTCGTGACTGAGGGCGAACATCTGCCCGAACGAACCCACACCGAGCAGAACCCGATCGGTCTCGTCGGTCAGCTCGGTCCGGACCACGAGGTCGAGCACCACCCCCAGCAGGCCGAAGAACATGGCGGTGACCATGAACATGCGCCCGATCCGCTTGTGGTCCGTCGTCCGGAGCAGGCCGATGAGGCTCGGATCCTCCATGGGCGCGGCTGTCGAGGCCGCCGGCACGGTCGTCTCGGTGCTCGAAGTTGACATCGCTCGCTCTCACTCCTGGCTGACGATCCGACCCGGGCGGGAGCCGCGGGGGATCCGTCGCTGAGCGTGGACCCTCACGGGCCGACGGACGGATTCAGGGAAGGACTCTACTCATGAGGATGGCAGCGTTCGAACCGACAGCGTGGGACCCGGTGGCCGGAGTGGCCCGAAGGGGGCCCGGTCACAGCCACGACGAGGTGAGAACATCGGCCGCCATGGCCGCGAACACGACCGTGAGGTAGGTGATGGACACCCCGAACACCCTCATGGCCCGCCGGGTGGAGAGGTCGTCCAGCAGCCGGACGGTCTCGACCAGGAACCACAGTCCGGATGCCGTGGCCCCCGCCTGGTAGACCCAGCCGAGATCGGCGACGAACCCGAACACCGTGCCCAGGGCCACGGTGGGAACGGTGTAGAGAACCATCTGGACCGCGGTGGATCGGGCCGACCGCACCGAGGGCATCATCGGCACCGACGCCGCCTTGTAGTCCTCGGCGTACTTGATGGCCAGGGCCCAGAAGTGGGGTGGGGTCCACAGGAAGATCAGGGCGAAGAGGATCCACGGCTCGATCGCCAGACTGTCGGTGACCGCAGCCCAGCCGATCAGGACCGGAGCGGCCCCCGCCGCCCCCCCGATGACGATGTTCTGGGTGGAGGTCCGCTTCAGCCACAGGGTGTACACGAACACGTAGAAAAGGCAGGCCGCCAGGGCCAGCAGGGCCGAGAGCAGGTTCACCGCCGCCCACAGCAGGACGAAGGCGGCGGCCTCGATCACCAGGCCGAACACCAGGGCCTCGGTGGGCTCCACCTCCCCGGTGACCAGGGGCCTCTTGGCCGTTCTCTGCATGAGACGGTCGATGTCGCGGTCCACGTACATGTTGAACGTGTTGGCCCCACCGGCGGAGAGGGTTCCCCCCACGACCGTGGCCACCATCAGCCACACCGAGGGCAGTCCCCTCTGGGCGACGATCATCGTGGGAACCGTCGTGACCAGCAGCAGCTCGATTATCCGGGGCTTGGTCAGGGCCACGAACGCCGCGATCCGGCGCCTCAGGCGGGGTGATGAGGATCGGGATCCGGTCCCGACCGGTCCGGTCTCGACGGTCACGTCCGACACGATAGGTCCGCCGGGACCCCACCGCCATGCCCGACCCGTCCCGGTGACCCCGAGGGCAGGGGCGATCGCCTTGCGTCGGTCCGGTTCGGACCGGCGAGCGGGCGCTCCGCACGGCACGGCGGGCCAGACGTTGTTTCCACTCCGGGTGGGGGCGACAATGGAGGGGTGCCGAATCCGCTCACCTCGACCCCGGTCCACGAGCCGACCACCGACGAGACCGTCGAGACCGACACCCCCTGGGTCGTAATCGTGTGGAACGACCCCATCAACCTGATGTCCTACGTGGTCATGGTGCTGCAGAAGCTCTTCGGCCATTCCCGGGAGAAGGCCACGAAACTCATGCTCGACGTCCACGAGAAGGGCCGGGCCGTGGTCTCCGCCGGATCCAGGGAGAAATCGGAGCTCGACGTCTTCCGGCTCCACGAGCACGGTCTGTGGGCCACCATGCAGAAGGACGACCAGTAGGTGTTCGGACGTCGGGTACGTCGTCACCGCTCCGGGAACTACACCCTCAGGATCGACGATCAGGAGCGACTCCTTCTCGAGCACCTGATTCCCCAACTGCGGGAGCTGCTGATGGCCACGGGCCCCTCGGGCGCCGTGCCGGAGGCCGCCCGCCGCCTGTTCCCCGTCGCCTACGTGGACGAGGAGAACCTCGAGGCCGAGTACCAGTCGCTCATGCGGGACGATCTGCTCCGCCGCCGCCTCGAGCAGCTCGAACTCCTCGAGGAGACCCTCACCAGGGATCAGGTGTCCGAGGAGGAACTGGACGCCTGGATCGGGGCCGTGAACGACCTGCGACTGGTGCTCGGTACCCGACTCGACGTGTCCGAGGAGGACCCTCCCGCCCTGGACCCGACCGATCCGGATTCCGCCCCCTACGCCGTCTATCTGTACCTCGGTGACCTCCTCGGGGAGCTGGTCGCGGCCCGGATGGACTGAACGTCACCGGGCCATCCGCGCCGCTGCACCCGAGAACCCGGATCGAAGCTGTCGACCGCGGCCGCGAGACCCAACACCGCGCCACCCGCGCCGCTGCACCTGAGAACCCGGATCGAAGCTGTCGACCGCGGCCGCGAGACCCAACACCGCGCCACCCGCGCCGCTGCACCGTGTCAGCGTGGATACCAGACCAGACCGGCGACTCCGGGGCCGCTGAAGGCTCCCACCGTCGGACCGCACCGGTAGCGCACGACTCGTGCCACCCCCTCCGTGGCCTCCACCCGCCGGGTCAGGAGGTCGGTGAGCCCGAACGTCGCGGCCGATCCACCACCGACCCCTACGTTGACCTCGTGACGGGGATCGGCGGCCAGGGAACTCTCCAACGCCCCGATCATCATGTCGACGGCGGAGTCCTCCGAGCGGGCCTCCCCCAGCACGGTCAGATCGGAACCCGCCATCTCCAGCACCGGGACACCGGGCCTGGCCTCGATTCCGTTCAGGACCCGATCGGGCACCCGACCACCCACCCGGGCCCGGGCCACGCTCTCCATCACGAAGGCGTTGCGCACCACTGCGGACACATCGCGGATCCGAGCCACCATCTCCTCGGCCGCCGACCCCGACTCCCGGGCCTCCGCCGCCGACCAGGCGCAACACCCGAGGGAGAACGACATGTGACCGGAATCGACCAGGTGAACCGGCACCTCCACGGCGGCGGCCGCCAACCGGGCCGAGTTCAGGGTTCCGGAGAACGCCTCGGCCACGTGGACGGAGACGATCTCCTCCGCTCCCGCCTCGACCAGGCGCCTGTACACCCCGGCGATCTCACCGGGAGAGGGCTGGGAGGTGGCGATCTCGGCCCCTGCCGCCAGAGACTCGTAGAAGTCATCCACATCCAGATCGACACCCTCGAGATGGGAGCGGCCGTCGATGGAGACCACTAGGGGGACGACCGCTATTCCCAGCTCCTCGGCGAGAGCGTCCGGCAACTGGGCGTTGGAATCGGTGACCAGCCCGATCACGACGCCGTACCGGGGGGCGGAGTGGAGCGGGCGAACCGGTCGAGGATCGTGAGAGCGCTGACGGCACTGGCCACCGGGAGCGAGGCCCCGACCTCGGGCCCCCAGAGGTTCGGCCACCTGCGACGCCACCAGAGAACGGAGCAGCCGACCCAGGCCGCGGACGCCACCGTGTTGGCGACCATGGCCCGGCGATTGCGGACCAGCGCCGCCGTCAGCCCCGCCACCGCGACGTCCACGGGAAAGTAGGCCGGGAAGCCGACCAGTACCTGGCCGATGCTCGTCGCCACCCCCTTGCCGCCGGGGCGACGCCGCCCCGGAAGACCCGGGGGGTGGCAGTGGCCCACCACCGCGGCGGCGGCACCGAACTGCAGGCCGGCCGTACCGCCCAGGGCCAGCCCGAGGCGACCGGCGGCGACCCCCTTGGCCACGTCGGCCAGGAGAACCACCCCACCGCGGAGACGCCCCAGCTGATCGGCGGCATTCGCCGCTCCGGGATTGCCCGATCCGACCCGACGGATGTCGTCCGGCCCGGCCCGGGACGACCGCGACACCAGGTCGGCCGAGGGGACGGCACCGAGGAGGTAGCCGGCGGCCAGAGCCGCCACGACTCCCCTCGAAGACCCAGATCCGGCCACCGGCCTCCTTCCAAGCATCGGTCCGGTTGCTGAACCCGATTCCCGCCGCTGTATTCCCCGCCCGACCCACCGATCGGCAACCGGGTCGTCACCGGGGCCCGCTGACCCTTATCCTGGTTCGTTCCTGCCCCCATCGTCTAGCGGCCTAGGACACCACCCTTTCAAGGTGGCGGCACGGGTTCGAATCCCGTTGGGGGTGCCGCAGCGACCCGGAGCGCGACCCGGCCGACGCCTGAGAGGCGTCGGCCGGTGCTGCCGGTGGGCCGGAGCGTCATCTTGCGGGAGGGATCTCCGACTCCACCGCGGTCAGTCGGTGCTCACGGAGGGCGTGAGCCGAGGGCCCCGGTCCGGATCAGGCCGAGAGGGACGCCCCCTCCGCCGGTGCGTCCTCAGGGGCACCTCCGCCGGCTCCGGGTCCACGATGGCCCGGTCCCCGATGGCCGGGACCTCCGGGGGGGATCTCACCGTTCACCAGCGCCGTCAGACGCTCCGTCAGCTTCTCGGCGTCGAAACGCTCCGTCAGCTGCGGATTGTCCAGCTCGGCCACCCGGGCCTCGGCCTTGTCCACCAGATCGGCGATCACAGCATCGATGTCGACACCCTGGGACTCCGCTATCTCAGCGATCGTCTGACCACTGCGAACCGCATCCCTCAACTCCGAGGGATCCATCCCCAGAGCCTCCGCCATCGCCTCGGGCCCACCGAAGCGGGGACCCCGACGACCGACGTGGTCGGGAGCGGGGGCCTCGACGGGGGCGGGATCCGAACCGGTGTCGGAGGGATCATCCCCACCGGTCTGGGCGCCGGCGACGGCCGCCCCGCCCAGAACCAGGACCGGGACCGATGCCAGGGCGGCAATTCTCTTCTTCATGACTGACTCCTCTGCTCAGGGCGGAGATCCTGTCGACCTCCGATGAACACACGATCCGATGTCGATATGAGGAGTATCTGAGACCAACCTGAGAATCGGATGAGAATCCGAATCGGGTCCCGGAGGTTCCCGCCGCGGGTTCCGGACCCGCCTCGATCCACCCCGGGGAAGGCGACCTAGGGTCGGCTCCAGGGGGGAGGCGTCCGCCCCACCTCAGTCGACCTCGGGAAAGGCGACCACGAACCGCGCTCCTCCCCCCTCACGATCCTCGATGTGGACCGTGCCCCCGTGGCGCTCCACCACCGCCTTCACTATCGACAGACCCAGCCCGTTCCCGGGGAGGGTGCGGGCCTCGTCGGAGCGGTAGAACCTCTCGAACACGGCCTCCTTGTCGGCATCGGGAATCCCCGGTCCACGGTCGAGAACCTCGATCCGACCCTGGGACACCACAATCTCCACCCTGTCGGACCGGGGGGAGAACTTGAGGGCGTTGCCGACGAGGTTTCCCACCACCCGGTCCAGCAGGGCCGGCACCATCTCCACCCGGGACCGATCCCCGACAACGGTCACCTCGCGACCCGATCGCCGGCCCTCGCGGGCCGCCACCCGGGCCACGGCCTCGGTCAGATCGATCACCTCGGGACTGCCGAACTCGTGTTCGTCGGTCGCCAGATCGACCAGTTCACCCACCAGGTTGGCCAGCTCATCGGCCTCGAAGATCACGTCGTCGAGGATCCGGCCCCGTTCCTCGGGTTCGATCGTCTCGACCCTCCTCAGCACCTCGAGGTTGGTCTTGAGTGCGGTCAGGGGGGTTCGAAGCTCGTGACTGGCATCGGTGACCAGTCGCTGCTGCTGTCGACGGGACGTGGCCAGGGATCCCAGCATCCGGTTGAAGCTCTGGGCCAGTCTTCCCAGCTCGTCCTCACGGTCGACCTCGATCACCGCTTCGAGGTCCTCGGTCTCGGCCACGTGCTCCGCGGCCTCGGTGAGGCGGGCCACCGGTCTCATCGCCCGACCGGCCACGATCAGCCCCCCGAGGCCGGCCACGACCACCCCCAGCCCGGACAACAGCACGAGGGCCCGGCCCAACCGGGCCAGACTGTCGTCCACCTCGGTGAGGGGGCGGGCCAGCATGACGGCGCCGCCCGAGGGCAGGTGGGAGGCCGGAACGGTCAGGATCCGGACCGGTACGCCCTCGATCGTGTCGCTGCGCCTCACCGATGAACGACTCCCCGAGGCCACCTCCAGGTCGTCGGTCGTCACCGGAAGGACCGTGCCCGTCGGGTTCACCACCACTCCCCCCGGAGTGATGAACTGGACGAGCACGTCCTCGGTCAGTACCGGGGGACGACGCCGGACGGGACCCGATCCGACTATCACCGCCGCCCGGTCGTCGAGGAGTCCGTCCACCGCCACGACCGCCTGGTGACGGGCCAGGAACCAGGCGGAGGCGGACACCGCGACGACGGCCACGGCTGTCGCCAGGGCCGTCAGTAGGGCGATACGGGTCCGGAGCCTCACGATCTCATCCGGCCCGGATCACGTGCCCGACCCCGCGCACGGTGTGAATCAGTCGGGGCTCGTCACCCGATTCGGTCTTCCGACGGAGATAGCCGATGTACACGTCGAGGGTGTTGGAGGCGGTCTCGGCGTCGTATCCCCACACGTGCTCATAGATCTGGTCGCGGGTCAGCACCTGACCGGCGTTGGCCATGAGGTACTCCAGGAGGGAGAACTCGGTCCGGGTGAGCTCCACGGCCCGCTCCCCCCGGGTGACGGTGTGGCCCACCGGGTCCAGGCGGAGATCCCCTACCTCGATCACCGGTGAGTCGGGTCCGGCGGCAGGGGAGGCTCTCCGCAACAGGGCTCTGATCCGGGCCAGGAGCTCCTCCAGGGCGAAGGGCTTCACCAGGTAGTCGTCGGCTCCGGCATCCAGCCCGGCGACACGGTCCGAAACCCCGTGACGGGCCGTCAACACCAGGATCGGCAGATCACGACCCTCGGCCCGGATCCGGCGGCACACCTGCAGTCCGTCCAGATTGGGCATGGTGAGATCCAGCACCATCGCATCGATCTCACCCCCCGGTTCGGCTCCCCGGGTCACCATCTCCAGAGCGGTCAGCCCGTCGGCGGCCGACCTCACCCGGTATCCCTCGAATCGGAGAGCCCGCTCCAGGGCGGTGCGCACCCCACGATCGTCGTCGACCACCAGGATCGTCGCCTCGTCGGGTGCGGATTCGTCAACCATCCGTCGTTCCCTCGTCCCTGTCGGTGGAATCAACTGTGCGTCCTTCCGAACGCAGGCCGGGGGCCGGCCCGGTCGCCCGATTCCTACCGAGTGGATAGCGGGCTCCCATGAGAATCGGATGAGAGATCGACCGTGAGGCGGACAAGGGGGTGATGCCCGGAGCGGCTCTACCCGACCACTATGTGGTCGTCGAAGTGGATCCCGGCGGCGAGGGTGCGGTGGACGGGACAGCGGGTGGCGATCTGCTTCAGACGCTTCCTCTGCTCCTCGGTGAAATCGCCGTCGATGAACACCTCCCCCTTGACGTGGTCCAACCAACCACTGGCCGAGTCGTCACAGGACTCACAGTCGTCGGCGTGGATCCGGTCGTAGGTGTAGCGGGTCGACACCGAGTCGATGACGAATCCCTTGCGACGAGCGTAGAACTCCATCGTGATGCTCGTGCAGGCCGCCAGGGCCCCGAGCAGCATCTCATAGGGACTCGGACCGAGATCGGTGCCACCCACCTCGACGGGCTCGTCAGCCCGCCAGCTGTGACGTCCGTTGCTGATCGTGACGGTCGTGCCGCCGGTGAGTTCCGCAGTGATGGTGGCCATGCCCCAAGCTCACCACATGTGGGCGAGATGGGCGGGACCACGGGGGAAATCGCCCCCGGGGGCTGGGATCCGAACCGTCGGATCAGCCCGAACGATCAGATCAGATGAAGGAGAGCCAGTCCCTCCTCGACCACCGGAGCGGCAGGCAGGTCTCCCACCGCCTGGATGATGGCCTCCAGGGCGACGGAGAACACGATCAGGCAGGCGGTGATGATGAGGCTGGCCAGTACGTAGGGCCCCCATGACTTCATTGGATCTCCTCGGATCTGTGCGTCCGGACCACGCTAGCCACCATCACCGCCACCCGGTAACCGGAACCGGGAACCACAGGCCCTACCAGCCCCCCAACCGGAACCGGGAACCACAGGCCCTACCAGCCCCCCAACCGGAACCGGGAACCACAGGCCCTACCACCCCGGATCAGCCGTGGGGCCCTGCGACCGGCACGAACTCCTCGACGAGTTCGGCCTCGACTCGGTAGCTGAGTCGGGAGAGGGCCTCGTCCCGGTCCAGCCACCGCACCTCGTCCACCTCGTCGGGATCCGGTGGGGTCCGGAGATCCTCGACCACTGACATCGGGAACATGACCACGAGCTTCACCGTCTCCTCGTCGAGCATGTAGGCGACGGGTCGCGGGGGCCCTTCGACACGGGCCCGGATGCCGGTCTCCTCGGCCACCTCCCGAACGGCCGTCTCCTCCCAGCTCTCGCCCCGGTCGACATGGCCCTTGGGCAGGGCCCAGTCGTCGTAGCGCGGTCGGTGCACCACCGCCACGACCGTTCTGCCGTCCCGTCGGTCGAGCACCAAGCCTCCGGCGGCCCGGTCGACGGGAGCCCTGCTGAATCGTCCCATGCTTCCACGGTAGTCAGCGAGCACGGTCCCCGGTCACGGCCTCCCCCGCCTACGATCCAACCGGCGGGAGACCTCCGACAGCCGAGAACCACCGAACAGCCGACCGATCATGACCGAACCCGAAACCCCCCAGAAGCGGCTCCTGCCCTGGCTGCTCAGCGCCAACGCCGTGGTGGCGGTCCTGGTCGTCACCGCCGCGGTGATGCTCTGGCGGGGGGACGACGGAACCCCCGGCCCCGGCACCGCGGTCCAGAGCCAGGGGACGACCACGGTTCCGCCCGACACCGCGCCGGTTCCCACCAGCAGCACGAGCACCACGGTTCCGGTGACCACCATCGCCTCGACCACCACGACCACCCGCCCCCCCTACGACGGTTGGGTGGACCCGGTGTCGTCGGGACAGCCGTGGAGCTCCACCGTCGAGGGGCTGCTCACGTTCAGGGGAAACCCGACCCGGACGTTCTACGGGGAGGGGCCGGTGCCCCAACGGCCCGTGGTGGCCTGGAGCTTCCCCGACCATGCGATGTGCTCGGAATCCACGGCCGGAGGTGTGACCAAGACCTGGTGCGGTACCGGCTGGACCGGGCAACCCGCGGTGTGGGAGCGCGAGGGTCGGACATGGGTCGCCTTCGGCGCCTACGACCGGGCCGTGCATGTCCTCGACTCCACCGACGGCAGCCGCATCAAGGCCGACTTCCCCACCGGTGACATCATCAAGGGCTCGGTGACGATCGACCCCGACGGCTACCCGCTGCTCTACACCGGCTCACGGGACAACTTCTTCCGGGTCCTGGCCCTCGACCGGGAGGGCGAGCTGGTCGAACTGTGGAGGCTGTCCGCCAGTGCCGTCTCCCCGACCAAGTGGAACAACGACTGGGACGGCGCCGCCCTGATCATCGACGACTACCTGTTCGAGGGAGGGGAGAACAGCCAGTTCCACATCGTGAAACTGAACCGGGGATACGACTCCGACGGCCTGGTGACCGTGGACCCCGAACTCGTCTTCAACGCACCCGGCTGGGACGACGAGCTGATCCGGGCCGTGGGGAGCAACGTCTCCATCGAGAACTCCGTCGCCATATCGGGCAACACGGTCTACTTCGCCAACTCCGGGGGGCTGGTCCAGGGCTGGGACATCACGAACCTGGCCGAGGGCGGGGAACCCACAAGGGTCTTCCGCTTCTGGACGGGCGACGACGTCGACGCGTCCGTCGTGATCGACGACGAGGGCTATCTCTACGTGGGAGCTGAGTACGAGCGGGGCAATCAGCGATCCAAGGACATCGGTCAGATCATCAAGCTGGACCCGTCCCGGCCCGACGATCCGGTGGTCTGGTCCGTTCAGGACCGGGACTCACGACCCGGTGGGATATGGGCGACACCGGCGATCTACCGCGACATCCTCATAGTCCCCACCGACGGCGGTCGGGTGCTCGGTATCGACCGGCAGAACGGCGACATCCGCTGGACGATGCACCTGCCCGGCCCTCTGTGGCAGTCCCCCGTGGTGGTCGACGACACCCTGATCCAGGGTGACTGCCTGGGGAACCTCCACGCCTTCCGGCTGGACGACACCGATACGGCCCCCACCGAGTTGTGGTCGATCACCCTCGGGGGTTGCATCGAGTCCACCCCCACGGTGTGGCGGGGCAGGATCTACGTTGGGACCCGGGGCGGCCGGTTCTTCGCCGTCGGTGATGCCGGCTGACCGACCCGGCTCCGAGGGCTCGCCGGGTCCGGTCGACGCCTCCGGACCGCCAACCGGTGGCACGCCATGGTGATTCGGTTCAGGGCTTGCTAGTCTGGGACGCTGTTGTCCGCCGCCCTATCGTCGATGAGGACGCGCTATGAGCAAGGTTTGCCAGGTCACGGGCCGTCGCCCGACCACTGGATTCAACGTGTCCCACTCACACCGCCGTACCAAGCGGTGGTTCAAGCCCAACATCCAGAGGCAGAAGTTCTGGGTGCCCAACGAGAAGAGGTGGGTGACCCTCACGGTCAGCACCAAGGGCATCAAGACCATCAACAAGAACGGCATCGAGTCGGTACTCGCCGACATGCGCCGCCGGGGAGTGAAGATCTGATGGCCAAGAGTGACAAGCGCCCCATCGTGAAGATGCGCTCCACGGAGGGCAGCGGCTACACCTACACCACCCGCAAGAACAAGGTGAACACACGCGAGCGGCTCGAACTGCGCAAGTACGACCCCGTGCTCCGCCGCCACGTGATGTTCAAGGAGGAGCGCTAGTCCCGCTCCTCACCCGGTTGCCCACGACCTTCACTCCCTCGGCCCTGAGCCGGGCGGCGTGTTCCTCCTCGTGGCCGGGTACCAGCCGACCGGTGGAGGTCACGACCCGCCACCACGGGTAGTTCGCACCTCCCGCCAGGAGGTTGCCCACCGCCCGCGCCGCTCCCGGGAACCCGGCCTCGGCCGCCACCTCGCCGTAGGTGACCACATCGCCGGGGCCGAGTGAGGCCAGCACCTCCTCGACCGCCGGGAGGAAGTCCCTCACCGGCAATGTCCCGGTCAGCGACGCCCGACGGGGGCCAGGCGACGCCGGGTGCCCTCGACGATCGTGCTCCAGCCGACCATGAGCGCCCCCAGCAGGATCATCGTGAATCCGGTCAGGCCGAGTGTGAGGTTCAACCCGGTGCGGGCGAGTTCGTCACCCGTCCGGGGATTCTCCTCGGTGATGCCCCCGATCTCCCCCTCGGTGGTGGTGGGAGCGGCCGTGGTCGGAGCCACCGTGGTGGTGGGGGCGACGGTGCTGGTCGGGGCCTCCGAGGTCACCGGAGCGCTGGTGGTCGGAGCCACCGTGGTGGTGGGGGCGACGGTGGTCGTGGGGGCCGCGGTCGTGGTCGTGGGAGCCGTGGCGCAGATGAAGGAGACCGTCGGGTGCACGCTGTCGTAGGAAGGCAGCACACCGTCCCAGTAGAAGGTGATCGACGAGGCCGGCGCCAGGGTGACGATTCCGGCGGACATGGATATGCCCATGGCCTCGTCCGGTATGTCAGGGGTCACCGGTGACACGTAGCCCGAATCGAGGGTGAAGTGCCACTGCTCGTTCACCTGATCGAGGAAGGCCCCCGGGGCGTGGGTCGGATCGGCACTGTCGAGCACGATCTCATAGGTCCCCCCCGCCACGTTCACCGGGAGAGGACCGATCACCTGAACGTTCTTGGTGAGTGGCCCCAGACCGGCCGAGTCACCGGTGACGGTGACATCCACACAGGCCTGGGTCTCCTCGGCTCCCACCGGCGAGATCGCCACCATTGCTGTCCCCGCCAATATGAGCACAGCGGCGAGAATGTTCCTGGTGGTCAGATTCCTCATGACCGTCTCCTTGGTTCACGCGCAGTGCCGGAGCCTAGCGCACAGTGTCAGATCGGCCCGCGAACCTTTCGTCGACCGTTCCCCCAGGGCCGGAAGGGGTTCGGGATGGACAGCGACAACTCCGGGTCGGTTGGCCACGACCCTCCCAACCCCCACGACCCGGACGGGTTCGGGATGGGCAGCACCGCCCCGGCTCTGACACACTGCACGCCGTGTCCGGATCAATACCGTTCCTGAGAGAGTTCGACTACGAGTACGGCCGGGTCGATCGACCTGTACCCGGGTTGCGCCGAATCGTGGCCCCCAACCCCTCGCGCTTCACCTACGTGGGTACGGGTACGTACATCCTGGGAGAGGGCCGAGTGGCGGTCATCGACCCCGGGCCGGCCGACGACAGCCACCTCGAGGCTCTCCTGGCCGCCCTGGCCGGGGAGACGGTCACCCACATCCTGGTCACCCACACCCACCCCGACCATTCCCCTCTGTCCCGGCGCCTGGCCGAGCTCACCGGAGCCACGACCTACGCCTACGGTCCCCATCCCCACTCCGCGCCGGAACCCGGCGACGAGGAGGACGACCACCTGGAGTTCCCCTTTCCCGTCGACGAGCATCCCGACGCCGACCCCGACGCCGAGGCCACCGCCGGTGAGCACCGTCAGGGACACGATCTCGACTTCTCCCCCGACGTGACCGTCCGCCACGGTGACGTCATCACCGGAGACGGATGGGGTGTGGAGTGTCTCCACACCCCGGGCCACATCTCCAATCACCTGTGTTTCGCCTGGCTGGAGACCAACTCCCTGTTCTCCGGCGACCACGTCATGGGCTGGTCCACCTCGGTCATATCTCCACCCGACGGGCACATGGGTGACTACCTGCGAAGCCTCGAGCTGGTCATGGCCCGGGGCTACTCCACCCTGTACCCCACCCACGGGCCTCCGATCCCCGATCCGGGTCCCTTCCTGGAGGCCTTTCTCCGCCACCGTCGCCACCGTGAGGACCAGATCCTGGCCTCCCTGGGGCGGGGCCACACCCGCATAGAGGACATCGTCATGGAGTTGTACGCCGATGTCGACCACCGCCTCTACCGCGCCGCCGGGCGTTCCGTGTACGCCCACCTGCTGGGCCTGGTCTCCGATGGGCGGGTGACCGCATCGGACTCGCCTCCCCGCCAGCGTTCGCAGTACCGCCTGGCGACCTGAGCCCCGACCCGAAGGGCAGCGCACCCGTGGCGGCATGAGATCGGGGACTTGAAGCAGGGTCCCAAACTGCCGAAGGGGTGCCATGAAGCCCCGTACCGGTCGGCAAACCACCCGCCGCGCCGCAACCCTGCTGCTCCTGGCCACGCTGGTCGGACGCGCCCCGGTGGCCGCCCAGAGCGGTACCGGCGATTGTGACGGACTCGACAGTCTCGGCCACTTCAACAACGCCCCCCTCGCCGTCGACGACGAGGCCTGGACCCCGCCCGGACAACCGGTGACGATCGACGTGCTGGCCAACGACGTCGACTTCGACGGTGACCCGCTGACCATCGACACGGTCTTCGCCCCCGCCAGCGGCACCGCCACCGTCGACGGTGACACGATCGTCTACGAACCCGGTCTGGCCTTCGAAGGGATCGACTCCTTCGCCTACGTGGTGTCCGACGGATCCTGTGGAATCGCCCAGGCCGGTATCAGGGTCATGGTCTCCACCAATCCGCCTCCGCCGGACGAGGCCAGGCCGGAGCCTCCGGTGGTCACCGTTCCCGACCTCACCGGCTGACGGCCATGTCGCGTCCCGGATCCCTGCGGGTACCCGCCATGCTTCTCGCCCTGGTGATGGGGATCACGGCCTGCTCGGGTGCCGCGGCCTCCACCGACCCCGCCGACCCGACGGGGGGAACAGGGCCCGTGCCCGACTCGGTGAGGCTGCTCCCCCCTCCGCCGGTCGGAGATCAACCACCGGCCGATGCCTCCTACATAGCCCGGGCCCGCGGTACCGGCCTGGAGGTGTTCGACGGTCCCGAGGGTGAAGCTCTCGAAGGGGTCGGGACCCTCACCAATCCCACCGCCAACGGAACCGCCCTGGTGATGGCGGTCCTCGGCCGACCGGACCCGGCGCAGGAATGGTTGGAGGTCCTGCTGCCCGTCCGGCCCAATTTCACGACCGGCTGGGTGAGGGCCGCCGATGTGGAGATCACCTGGACCACCTACGTGATCGACATCGACATCTCCGACCACCGCCTGGAGTTGTGGCGGGGTGACGAGCTGGTGACCTGGGGCACCGTGGCCCTCGGACGGAGTGGGGCTCCGACGCCGACGGGCCGAACCGCGGTCAACGAGCTCCTCGCCTCCCCCGAACCCGACGGTCTCTACGGACCCTTCGCCCTGGGCCTGTCCCTGTGGTCCGACACGGTGACCGAGTACGCCGGTGGCAACGGCCAGATCGGGATCCACGGCACCAACCGACCCGACCTGCTCGGGTCCGATGTCAGCCTGGGCTGTGTGCGGGTGGGCAACGATCTGGTGTCCGATCTGGCGGGACGGGTGCCGCTGGGGACACCGGTGGTGATACACGATTGACCGGCGGGCGCCCGGCGGCGGCCGCCGGGGCGACCCCGCAGCACACCGGCCATCATCCACAGGTGACCGCGGGCGGTGGGATCAGGCCGTGAACCCGCCGTCCACGACGAACTCCCTGCCGGTGCAGTAGCCGGCATCGTCCGACAGCAGGAAGAGCACCAGCGATGCCACCTCCTCGGGACCGGCCAGGCGTCCCATCGGGATCCTCTGTTCGATCATGGCCCGGACCTCGGGCATTCCCCCGGCCAGGTCGTCGAACATCGGGGTGTCGATTATCCCGGGGTGTACCGAGTTGACCCGAACACCGAAGGGAGCGAGTTCCCGAGCTCCCGACCGGGTCATTCCCCGTACCGCCCACTTGGAGGCACCGTAGGCGAAGGAGTTCTGAGCGCCCATCAGTCCGGCGATCGACGAGATGTTGACGATGGATCCCGCCCCCTGCTCCACCATGGGTCCGTAGACTGCCCTCATCCCCAGGAACACCCCGATCTGATTGATCTCGATCACTCTCCGGTAGGTGGCCTCGGAGGTGTCGGCGAGGCCCTCGCCGACGTAGATGCCGGCGTTGTTGACCAGGCCGTCGATCCGGCCCTCTGTCTCCAGCACCTCGGAGGTGACCGCCTCCCACTGCCCGGCGTCGGTGACGTCATGGTGGACATAGCGGGCACCCACCTCGGCCGCCGTGGCTCTCCCCTCGTCGTCGAGTACATCGGTCACCCAGACCCTGGCCCCCTCGGCGACGAACGCCGCCGCCTCCGCGGCTCCCTGTCCCCGGGCCCCCCCGGTCACGATCACGACCTTGCTGTCCAGACGTCCCACTATGGCTCCCCCTCACTAGCTACTGAGAAGCCAGTCTGGACCTCACACCTGCCCCGACCAACTCCGGGGAGGGATCAAGGCTCGCCCCCGGACCGGAACCCCACACCCACCCCGTCAACCACCAACCAACTCCGGAGTGCGGTCACCGCTCCCCCACGACCGACAACCCCACACCCACCCCGTCAACCACCAACCAACTCCGGAGTGCGGTCACCGTAGAGCCAGGCGTCGAAGAGGTCGCCCAGTTCACGTCCCGAGATCTCCTCGGCCACCGCCACGAACCCGGCCGTGTCAACGGTCGAATCGGCGAAGCGGGAGGCATAGGTGCGCAGGATCTCGAAGAAGTCGTCATCCCCCACCGTCAGTCTCAGCTGGTGGAGGGTGAGGGCCCCCCTGATGTACACGGTCGAGTCGAACAGGCCGGCGGGACCCGGATCACCGGGCGGGCCCCAGATCGGGCGCCCGGAGTCTGCGGTGGCCACGGCGAAGGCATCGAGGTCGAAATCCGGCTCGGTCATGTCCCGCCACAACCATTCGGCGTAGGTGGCGAACCCCTCGTTCAGCCAGATGTCGCGCCAGTTGTCGATGGTGACGGAATCCCCGAACCACTGGTGGGCCAGTTCGTGGACGACGACCTCCTCGGCCAGGATCGGCGATCGGAACATCCCTCCCGAGAACACCGACAGGGTCTGGTTCTCCAGGGCCCCGCCGAACTCGCTGTCGACCACGAGAGCCCCGTAGATGTCGAACGGGAACGGACCGAACAGGGGTGTCAGGCCCTCGATCATCTCGGCCTGGAGGTCCAACGCCGGGGTGGCGAGGCCGACCAGACCCGGAGCCACGAAGTCGCGAAGCTCGATGCCGTCGGGACCCGGTGAACTCCGGGCCGTGAACTCCCCGACCCCGATGGTGGCCAGGTAGCTGGCCATCGGGTGGTGGGTCTCGTACTCGAAGGTCGTCATCCCCCCCTCGGTCGTGCTCCCGACCAGCTCACCGTTGGCCACCGCGGTGAGCGGCTCGGGAACCGTCAGCACGAAGCGGTACAGCGCCTTGTCCGAGGGGTGGTCGTTGACCGGGAACCAGCCGCGGGCGCCGTTGGGTTCGCTCACCACGTAGACGAGGTCGGCTCGGGGTGCCTGCCAGCCCACCCCCTGGGGCCAGGCCACGGTCGGCACCGAGTTCGGGGAGGCCGAATAGGTGGTCCGGACCGAGAACTCGGAGCCGGCGGGCAGCACGTCCACCGGCTGGATCCGAAGTTCCTGGCCGTCCCGGTCCCATTCCGCCTCGATCCCGTTCACCATCACCTGGTCCAGGGGGGGTCCGGCGTAGTCGAGGTTGAATCCCAGGAGCGACTCCGTGGCCACCGCGTCCATGGTGACGACGGCGTCCACCAGGTCCTGCTCGGGGCGGATGGTGAGATCGAGGGTGTAGCGGACGGCGTCGTAGCCTCCGTTGCCCCAGTCCGGGTAGTAGGGATCGCCCAGGCCGATGTCGCCTTCGACCGGCCGGGCCGGCGGCACCGTCTCCCCCGTGGTGGTGGACCCGGACACCCCGGGGAGATCCACCGAGGACGGCACCGGTGGATAGCCGCCCTCGTCGGTCGCTCCGGTGTCCGGAACGGACACGCCCGGGTCGGTCCGGACGGTCGATCGGGTGGGCACGGTGGTTCCCCCGCCCCCGCCGGTGTCGATCCCCGGGCCGGCGCAGGCCGCCGCCACCACCGCCAGGGCGGTGATCAGAACTCCCAGCCTACGGACGCGGGTCCCGCCCCCCGAACTCACCGGGGTCTGGTTCCGAGGCAGACCGGCAGAGTGGGACGTGGCGGCCGGTAGAAGTCGGGGCCGTCGGGATTCGGGATCAGCTCCCCGCCTCCCGGTCCGCTGTCGGTGCCCTCGTCGGAGGCGATGCTGACGAACTGGGTGATGTCGATTCCCTCCCGGGGGCCGGGAGCGGGGGGAATCGCCGCCGTCGATCCGAGCAGATGCAGTCCCAGCCGGTCGCCCTGGCCGAAGTCGGCCACTCCGGTGAGGCTGGGATACATCAGTTCCGCCACCGAGTTGACATGTCCGAGGCCGACCAGATGTCCGAGTTCGTGGAGAATCACCGCCGGTAGTTCGGCCAGGGCCGCGGCTCCGTAGTAGGGCTGCCAGTGGTACGACACCGTTCCGGTGATGAAGATCGGTTCGCCGACAGCGATGGTCTGCAGCACACCGTCGATCTCCACCTCGATCTGGGTGGTGACCCGCTCGTTGGCGTGCAGCACCGGCTGAGCGACCCCGACCGTTCCCGTGGCCACATTGTCGGGCCGGGCCCCGATCCACACCGGTGCCCATCGGTCCCCGTACCGCGAAGGCTGATAGGACTCCCGATGGTCGGGGGTGTCATCGCTGCTGTGCCCCACGTACTCGGTGGTCGTGCCGTCGAAGATGAACTGCAGGCCGGTGCGGGACGAGATCTCCGCCACCGCGTCGTGGACCATCTGCGACGCCTCGGGTGGGCCGAAGCTGTTGTTCAGGACATAGTGGATCGGCTCGGCCGAGGGCCACCTCAGAGGCAGGCTGGTGTAGGGCCACTTTCCGATGAAGGTGTGGGTGAGACGGGCCTGGGGACCCGAGGGGTTGCCGCTCTGGGGGGTCGCCGCCGAACCGAAGCCCCAGGTCTCGCCCACCTCGTCGACCATCATGTACCCGGACCGGTCCGAGGTGACGGTGACCGCCGACACCGGGCTTCTGATCTCCCCGGGTTCGGTCGGGATTCCCGGACGCGAACCCAGGAACACACTGTCCCCGAAGTTGAAGATCCCGCCGTCGGAGGCGACCATCAGGTAGGCCTGGCCCGATGCCAGGGCTCCGATCACCGGCTCGTCCAGGGTCACTCCCGGCAGCACACCGGGCACCGAGTCGTAGAAGCCGGCGGCACCGAAACTGAAGATGCCCCCGTCTCCCGCCACCAACCAGTAGCCATCGGAGGACGGGGTCGGCACCAGGCCCACGACCGGTTGGGCCAGGGCGACACCCGGCAGCACCTGGGGAACCGAACCCATGTAGGTGGCGGCCCCGAAGGAGAAGATCCCCCCGTCGGAACCGACCATGTAGTAGCCCTCGCCCGAGGGCAGGGCCGCCGCTCCGACGACCGGTCCGGCGAGGGCCACACCCGTGAGGTCGCCGTAGTGAAGGGCGTCCCCGTACCCCGTGACCCGACCGCTGGTCGTGAACAACCAGTACCCGCCACCCGAGGGGGTGGGCGAGAGAGCCGAGACGTACTCGCCCTCCGACAGGGAGGGCCGGTCACCGAAATGAGGAGCGTCGATCGGCAGTACCGCCCCGTCGGAGGTGACAACCCAGTATCCGCTCTCGTCGGGGGTGTAAACGATGGCGACGACGGTGAGCCCGTCGGCGGTGAGACCGGTGGAGGCGGCGGTCAGGGGAGCGGCGGCGAGGCCGGAGGTGGGCCCGGAACGGGGTCGGGCCGGAGCGGGGACCGAGAGCGTCCGAAGAGGCGCTCCCACCAGGGCCAGGGCCCCCAGGGCTCCGCCGGAACGGAGAAACGATCTCCGGTCGAGGGTCGCCCCATGGGATCCGGTCTCGGTCTGCTGAGCGCCCTCGGGGGTCTCGGGGAGATTGGTCACTGTGTGGATTACTGCCTTCGTGTCGGGGCCCGTCGTCAACGAATTGAACCCCCAGAGTGGCCCATCGGGCGGTGCGGGTGGTGGTCACCCGATCCACCAGGGGGGAGACACTCACGGCCCGGCTGTGAGAAACACCCGCGATTCTGTTGAAATGGTCCCATGGGAATTCAGCTCGAAGGTTCGGTCGACAACGACGTCGACAGCGAGGTCGACGGACGGGTACTGCGGGGACAACGAAACCGCGAGGCCATCGTCGACGCCATGTTCGAGCTCTACGCGGCGGGGAACCTGAGACCCACCGCAGCGCAGATAGCCGAAGCGGCGGGTATCTCCACCCGATCGGTCTATCACCACTTCGACGACATGGAGAGCCTGGTCGCCGAGGTTTCGGCCCGGGCCGAGGACGGGGTGAACGCCACCACCTCCCGCCCCGACGCCGACCTGGAACTCGACGAGAAGGTGCCGGCCTTCGTGCAGCATCGGATCACCCGCTGGGAGAAGGTGCACGCCGTGGTGAGGGCCGCCCGTCTGGGCGAGTACGCCTCCCCGATCGTGGCCAACGCCCTCCAGGTGGGCCGGGCCCGACTCCGCGAGGATGTGGAACTGACCTTCGCCCCCGAGTTGGCGGCAGCGGCCGACCCCGGGCTACTCCTCGAGGGGTTGGACCTGCTGTTCGGGTTCGAGGTGTGGGAGCGACTTCGCCTCACCCAGAAGTTGGATCCAACCACGGTGGCTACCCTGCTGACACCTCTCGTACGGTCCCTGTTCTGACCCACTCCGGAAGTGCCCCGGTACCCACCCCGCCCGATCCCACGGGAGGGGCCCGCCGATGATCGACGTGTCCCCGGCTCAGGCCCGCCGGATCGCCATAGCCGCCCAGGGCCTGAATCGGACCCGGCCCCGAGGTCGGATCGACCGTCGCCACTTCCGTCGGGTGCTCGACGACACGGGTGTGGTCCAGATCGACTCGGTGAACGTCCTGAGTCGGTCCCACTACCTGCCCTTCTTCTCCCGCCTGGGTGAGTACCGTCGGGACCGCCTCGACGCCATGGCGGCTCCACCCGAACCGGAGTTGGTCGAGTACTGGGCCCACGAGGCCTCGCTCATGACCCCCGCCACCCGACGGCTGTTCCACTGGCGGATGGACGCCATGCACGAGGGGGGCAGCGGCGCCTGGCCCGGACTGGTGAGGTTCGCAGCCGCCAACGGGGAACTCCTGGACGAGACCCTCGAACGGCTCCACGTCGAGGGTCCCATGAGCGCTCGAATGCTGGAGAAGCTCCAGTCGGGCCGCCGACCCAAGGGGTCCTGGTGGGACTGGAGCCAGACCAAGACGGCCCTCGAATGGTTGTTCCGAACCGGCCGGGTGGGAGCCACCCGTGGGCCCAATTTCGAACGGATCTACCACCCCGTGGACCACCTTCTGACCCCGGACCACTTCCACGACGTTCCCGACCGGTCGTCGGCTCTGGCCCTCCTCGTCGAGAGCGCCGCCCGTCACCTCGGGGTGGCCACGATCGCCGACCTGGCCGACTACCACCGCATCACCGTGGCCGACTGCCGTACCGCCGTTCGGGATCTGGTCGACCGGGAGCGTCTGGTCGAGGTGAAGGTCGGTGGGTGGAATCGTCCCGGGTACATGACACCGGACCGCTCCCGGCCCCGCAGACAGTCCCTCAGCGCCCTGCTTTCACCGTTCGACTCGATGGTGTGGTGCCGACCGCGGATCGAGCGACTCTTCGACTTCCACTACCGCCTGGAGATCTACACCCCGGCGGCCCGACGGAAGTTCGGGTACTACGTGCTCCCGTTCCTCCACCGGGACCGCCTGAGAGCGCGGGTGGACCTCAAGGCCGATCGCAAGAGGAGCCGGCTGCTGGTTCATTCCGCCCACGGGGAACCCGACGATGATGCCGATGGGACCGTCGAGGCCCTGGTCACGGAACTGGCCCGCCTGGCCCGATTCCTCGGTCTCGACCGGGTGGCGGTCGGCGACGGGGGTGATCTGGCCCCACTGATCCGCCGCCACGGATCGGAGTTCGACGCCTGATCTCCATGGTGAGTCAACGCCGGTAGGCTGATGGCCCCTCCAGCCCAGAGCCCGGAATCCGACTTGACACTTCCGATCCGACCCGGGGACAAGCCTCCGGTCCCCCTGCCGACCCGGCCCACGATGATTCGTGGTTTCACCCTGGCCTGCCCGGTCTGCGGCACCCGAGGCCTGTTCCGGCGGTGGGTGAACATGGTCGAGCGGTGCCCGACGTGTCACCTTCGATTCGAGAGGATCGAGGGCCACTGGCTGGGATCCCTGTCGATCAACACCGTGGTCAGCGCCGTGACCCTCCTGGCCCTGGTCACCGTGGCGATGGTCGTGACCCACGCCGACCCGCCCATTCCCCTGCTGCTGGGGGTGTGTTCCGCGGTGGCCGTGGTCCTCCCCGTGCTGCTGTTTCCCTTCACCCGGACCATCTGGTCGGCCGTGGACCTGCTGAGCCGTCCCCTGGCTCCCGGTGAGGTGGACCCCCGGTACGACCCCCAGGAACTGGCCGCCCTGGCGGCGGAGAGGGCCGAACGCGACCGGGCCGGAGACGGTTCCGGATCCGGGCTCAGTGACCCCGGGCCTCGTACTCGTCGAAGCGACGAACCTCGTCCCCCACGGTCGTCTCGTCCCCATGACCGGTGAGCACCCTGGTCTCGCCGGGAAGCCCCGCGATGTGACGTCGGAGGCTCTCCATCAGGGTTCCGAAATCTGAGAAGGACCGACCGGTCGCACCGGGACCCCCGTTGAAAAGGGTGTCACCGGAGAACAACGCCCCCAGCTGGGGAACGTGGAGGCAGCATCCGCCCGGGCTGTGACCCGGGGTGTGCATCACCCTCAGTTCGAGATCGCCCAGGGTGATGACCTGACCGGACGCCAGCTCCAGGTCCGGTTCGCGGTCGGGGTGGACGACGTCCCACAGCATGCGATCGTCGGGGTGAAGCATCAGTGGGGGCCGACCGGTGTCGTCGGCCAGACGGCCGGCGGCATTGATGTGGTCGTTGTGACCGTGGGTCAACACGATCGCCTTCACCCTGCGGTCGCCGACCGCCTCCAGGATCGGTAGGTGGTCGTGGGCGGCGTCGACGACCAGGCACTCGCGGTCGTCGCCCACGATCCAGATGTTGTTCTCGACCTCGAAGTCATCCCCGTCGATGGAGAAGATGCCCGAGGTCGTGAGGTGTTCGATCCTCACGGTGAAACAGATCCCGCCGAGATCGGCCCGCGAGTTCCCCTCACAGCATCACCACCGAGCGCAGCACCTCGCCCCGTTCCATCTTGTGGAAGGCCTCCTCGACCTCCTCGATACCGATCTTCTCCGAGACGAACTTCGACAGGTCGATCACACCGTTGAGGTGGTGATCGATGAGCATCGGGAAGTCGCGGGTGGGAAGGCAGTCGCCGTACCAGCTGGGTTGCATGGAACCACCCCGACCGAAGAACTCGATCATCGGCATCTCCCACTTCATGGTCGGGGAGGGAACCCCCACCATCACCAGCCGCCCGGCCAGGTCGCGGCTGTAGAAGGCCTGCTCGAGGGTCTGGGGAAGCCCGATGGCCTCGATGGCGACATCCACCCCCAGCCCGCCGGTCAGCTCCCTGATGGCCTCCACGGGATCCACATCGGTGGAGTTGACGGTGTCGGTCGCCCCGAACCCCCGGGCCCATTCCAGCTTGCGTTCGTCGATGTCGACGGCGATCACCTTGCGGGC
>DRKF01000448.1 GCA_011051915.1 Acidimicrobiales bacterium
CGAAAGGTGAGGGCCTGGAGGATCTCGCCCGCCTCGTGACGAAGCTGGTACTGGAACTGCTCGTCGGCGGCCAGGTTGAGTGCCGCGGTGTGGATCACGTCGGTGAGCAGGGACTCCAAATCGGGTGCCGCGGCGGCCGCGGCCTCGAGCTCACCGAAGAACTCGATGACCTTGTGCCGGCGGAGAGCCTCGAAGACCACGTCCCGTCCACCGGGAAAGGTCCGGTAGATGGTGGCCCGGCTGAGCCCGGCCTCCCGTGCGATGTCCTCGATGGTGGTCTTGCCCCATCCCCACCGGCAGACACATTCCTCGGCCCCGGCCAGGATCCGGCCGGCGGCGGAATCAGGATTCTCGCGCTGGAAGTGTCCCCGGGCCTGTCCCCGGGACGTCGCCCCGGATCTGGACATCTCCCCGGATCTGGGTGGTGACTCCGGCGCAATCATACGATGAGACAATAATACTTCCATTGTCTCATGGTCAAGGTGCCCCAGCCCCATGGGCCGCTTGTATCATGAGCCCGTTCCGGCCAACCGAGGAGATCCCGCCCATGTCGGTAGTGAAGATCAACGCCATCGAGGTGCCCGAGGGAGCCGGTCCGATGCTCGAGCAGCGCTTCGCCCAGAGGCTGGGCGAGGTCGAGAACATGGCGGGTTTCGAGGGTTTCGAACTCCTGCGCCCCACCGGCGGCGAGAAGCGGTACTTCGTGTACACCCGCTGGGCCACCGAGGAGGACTTCCGGGCCTGGGTCGAGAGCTCCGCGTTCAAACGCGGCCACGCCGGCGACAGCGGGGCCGAGGGTCATCCCGGAGGTCCGGGCGGGCACCCCGGCGGAGACGCGGGCAGGCACCCCGGTGGTTCCGGTGGGCGGCCACCGGTCGGCACCGGGGCCGATCTCCTCGAGTTCGAGGTGGTCATGTCCGCCGGACCGGGAGACGGGACCGACCAGGACTGAGGGGAGCCCTCAGGCTGGGCTTCGGGGAGAGCTGACACGATTTCTTAGGCACGACCTCGGGGAGGACTGGCAGGTAGCCCTCAGGTGGGGCCTCGAAGAGGACTGACACGATTCCTCAGGCTGGGCTTCGGGGAGAGCTGACAGGAGCCCTCAGGTGGGGCCTCGGGGAGGGCGACCCAGCATCTGGGTGGCCACCAGTTCCCGGACCTCGGCCGGATCGGTCATGTCCCAGCCCCCGGGCGCCTCGAGATACGAGAGGAACATCCGGGCCAGGTAACCGCACGTCTGGCCCCACGATCCGTCTCCGGTCACCGGTCCGCCGCAGACCTCCTCATCGAGGTGCCGGGACAGGAAGTCGGCCACGTACTCGACGACCCGACCGGCCTCCACCGTCAGCCGGCTGACCACCAGATCCATCTCGGTCTCGGCCACCTTCTGCCACAGAGCGTGTTCGGCCAGCATGGCGTGGGCCTCCTCCAACCCTCTCGCCAGCAACTCCACGGGATCGGAGATGCCTTCCAGACGACCGGCCAGTTCGGCGAAGAATCCGTCGACCTCGCGCTGCACGGCGCGGGTGATGATCTCGTCCCTGCCCCCGCGGAACACGCGGTAGATCGTGGCTCGGCTGACCCCGGCCTCCCTGGCTATGTCCTCCACGGTCATGCGGCGGATCGAGTACCTGAGGGCACAGGCCGCCGCGGCATCGAGAACCGCCGGTTCGACACCGCCGGGGGTTGTGGAGGACACCGGTGCCATGGCCAGAGGGTGCCACGCCCGATCGGCACGGGCCAGGCTCCCGACGGCCGGGCCTCAGAACACGGCCACCGGGTTCACCGGACTGGCCGTGCCCCCGACGATCACCAGGGGAGCGACCGTGAGCAGGAATTCCTGGCGTCCCTCCTCCCGGGCCGCCACCGCCAGGGCCTCCAGGTCGAGGTTGTCCAGTAGGGGAAGCCCCATGGCGACCAATCCCACACTGTGGATCGGCAACCGGAACTCCTCGCAACCCGAGGGAACGGCATCGGAGACACCGTCCGAGCCCAGCACCGCCACCCCACGCTCGTGCAACCAGGGGAGGCAGGTCCCGTGGAGACCGGCGAGCTTCTCGTGAGGGTCCCATCCACCCCGCCGGTCCCGCTCCTTCCATCGACCGGTACGTACCAGCAGGATGTCCCCCGGCCCGACCTCCAGACCGGCCCGGGACTCCGCCGCATCCAACTCGTCGGGTGTCACGGCCTCACCGGCGTCCAGCCACTCGACCCCCCGGTGGCGGGGTATGTCGAGCAGGACACCTCGACCCACGATTCCCGACGCCCAGTGCTCGATGCCCAGCTCGGTCGCCCCGTGGGCGGTGACCGCTTCCGCCGGATAGCCGTTGTACATACGGCCCTCGTCGAATACGTGGCAGAGGCCGTCGATGTGGCTGGTGGCGTATCCGTGGGGGGCCAGGGCGATGTAGTCGGCTCCCCAGCCCTCCGACGCGGTACCGATCATGTGGTGGGCCACGGGGGTCGGGTTCTCGGGCCCCGGTTCGGTGGGCAGGGCCCTCGAACACGAGACCGTCCGGCCCGAGATGACCCTCGACGCCGCCGCCCGTACCCGGTCGGGAGTGAGATGGTTCAGGCATCCGAGTTGGTCGTCGTCCCCCCAGCGCCCCCAGTTCGAGAGGCTGCGGTGCCACGCCCG
>DRKF01000449.1:0-2500 GCA_011051915.1 Acidimicrobiales bacterium
CGCGGGGCGGGTCGCTGGGCTCGGTCAACCTCTTGAGCGTAGTCCCGGCTGGAACCACACCGAGAACAGTCGACCAGCACCGATCGCGCTCTAGCCCCCGAGAGCCGACCCCAACCGGGCGACAGCACGGACCAACAGCTTTCCACCACCGATCGCGCTCTAGCCCCCGAGAGCCGACTCCAGCCGGCCAGCAGCCTTCCACCACCGATCGCGCTCTAGCCCCCGAGAGCCGACTCCAACCGGGCGACAGCACGGGCCAACAGCCTTCCTCTCCGGTCCGGGGAGTCCCTCCACACCCGTTCCGCCACCACCTCGGTGCGCGACACCGTTCGGCCCCCCGCTCCGAAGAACCTCCTCCTCACCCTTCCGAGCACCACCACCGGCGAACCGCTCTCGAGTCGGGGCGGCCGGCGCGGCGCGAACCAGACCACCGGAACCGACTCGGCCCGGTCAGCGGCGCCGTCACTCTCCTCGGGGGTGACGGTGACCTCGTAGCGTCGCAGTTCGTCACCGGACCTCAACTGGGTGATGGCCGGCGGACTGCTCAGATGGCCGGCCAGAACGACGAGATTGATCGAGGCCTCCAGGCCGCCGCCCGGTGTGTTCTGGCGGCCGTTCCGTCGACCGCTCGTCCGGTCCTGCTGCGGCCCGTCCGATGACTGTGCCGCCGGTGTGGTCGCCCTGGGTGTCGGGCCTCTGGTTGTGGCGGCCATCGATGCCGCAGCCTTCGATGTGGTGGATGGGTCGGGCACGTGTACTTCCTCGCTGTTCGTCGCCCCGTGGCCGAGGCGAGAGTTGAAGGGGGAAGTGGCACGGCGGGTTCACCGCTCGGACCCAACATAGAGAGGGGGTGGGACTGCCGCCCCGTAGGCCCGCCCACGAAGTAGTTCTCGCCCGCACCCGGGATCGGCCTCACAGGTGGCCGCGCAAAGTCGCTCCATCGGGAGCGGGCCCCCACGGGTGGCCCCGCCTGATGGACGGGGTTCGGGACCCCCGCCGTCAGTCGAGGGAGTTCAGGCGCTCCGACACGTCGACGAATCCCGGATCCACATCGGAGATCCTGCCGAACCCGCGGCGGGCCGAGGGAAAATCGCCGCTTCGCTCGTAGAGATCGGCCAGGGCGTACCACAGTCTCAGGTGGTGCTCCCGAGGTGCCCGCGTGCGAACCGGCCCCTTCTCGAGCAGACGAATCGCATCGTCGAGCCGCCCATCGTCGGCCAGGGCCCCGGCCGCGACTATCCGCCCCTCGGTGAGTACCGCCGGCTCCGCCGAAGTCTGCCGCAACTCGTCCCAGATCTCGGCCACCCGGCCCCGATGGCCCATGGCCCGGTGGCAGTCGGCCAGAACGGGAAGCTGGTCGCTCGAGCCGGTGAGCTCGGACCACCGCTCCAGCTGGGCGATACACCCCCGCCATCGACCGAGGCGGTACAGAGTGAGCCCGTAGAGTTCGATCACCTCGGGAACGTCGCCGAAGCGCCGTACCAGATCGGCCAGGATCCGGCGGGCCTCCTCGTAGCGTTCGTGGTCGTAGGCCTCCGCCGCCTCACCCAGCCGCCGGGTCACCCGCGATCTCTGGGCCTCGGTCATTCCCGCCAGGTGGGCCTCGGGGATCTCGACCTGGTACCGCGCCGCCCGGCGCCGGGATGACTTCGATCTGGAACCAGACCTTCCCTCCTTGTTACGCACCCAGGCGTCATCGTCCCGCTCGGGGCGAGTAACCCCTTCCCTCTCCTGGGAGTAGCCGCGACCGTCGTCGCGTCGAGCGGCGTCGGCGCCCCGACGGGTCACCAGACCCCAGCCGGGCCGGCCCTTGGGTACCTCGGTGCCTCCGGCCGGCCCCCCCTCCCGATTCCGTCCGCGGGAGGAACCCGAACCTCGCCCGGCTCCACGCCCCGGGCGCTTCGCCCGCCTCGGACCACCGCGGTCGCTGTTGCCTCGCTCGGACATTCCGACAGCATAGGACGATTGAACCCCGACCCAACCGCTCTCCGGCCCCCTAAACGCGAAAGAGCCCCTCGGTCGATTGACCGAGGGGCTCTGACTGAGAAATCCGGCGGCGTCCTACTCTCCCAGGGGGTCTACCCCCGAGTACCATCGGCGCTGGCGGGCTTAACTTCCGTGTTCGGAATGGGAACGGGTGTGGCCCCGCCGCTAAAGCCACCGGAAACCGGTTGCTGCCCCAATTGGGGAGCGGCGAATTTCTACAAGATCCAATCTCGCGGGCGTGCGCCCTGAGAACTCCATAGCGAGCACGAACAGTGAAACCCAAGCCCTCGGCCGATTAGTACCGGTCTGCTGAACGCATTGCTGCGCTTACACATCCGGCCTATCAACGTGGTGGTCTACCACAGGCCTTACCTGGTTATCCCAGTGGCAGATCTAATCTTGGAACAGGCTTCCCGCTTAGATGCTTTCAGCGGTTATCCCTTCCGCAGGTCGCTAACCAGCCATGCTCCTGGCGGAACAACTGGCACACGAGAGCTGCGTCCATCCCGGTCCT
>DRKF01000449.1:7500-12712 GCA_011051915.1 Acidimicrobiales bacterium
TGTGACGTAGGTCATGTCCCGGTCTCGGGTGCCTTCCCTGCCGGCCGGAGCCGGAAGAAGGCGTCCGAGGACTTGCCAACAGGTGTCATCTTACCAGGTGGTAGGTCTTCTTCCCCCGACGCAGGAGCAGATTCCCGCCGGCCCGGAGATCGCTGTCGTCGATGAGCCGGTCGATCTCCACGACCCTCTCGCCGTTGACGTAGATCGACCCCTGTTCGAGGGCCCTGCGGGCGTCCGATCGTGACCGGGCCAGACCCGTCTCGGTCAGGAGGTCGACGAGGGTCAGACCGACCGCCCGGGTGCGTGTGGTGGGCACCTCGGCCGCCAGGACCTCGAAGACCTCTGCGTCGGCGTCGGCGATCCCGCCTCCGAAGAGAATGGCGCTGGCGGCCCGGGCCGCCTCGGCCGCCTCCCTTCCGTGCACCAGGGCCGTGACCTCGAAGGCCAGTCGCTTCTGGGCCCGCCGCTCGTGGGGAGCCTCCTCGTGCTCGGCCATGAGGCTGTCGACCTCGGGCACCGGCAGAAAGGTGAGCTGCAGGAGGAGGCGCCTCACATCGGCGTCGTCGGCCCCGATCCAGCCCTGGTAGAAGCGGTAGGGACTCATGCGCGCCGGGGACAGCCACATGGTCTCGCCACCGGCCGTCTTGCCGTACTTCGTTCCGTCGGCCTTGGTCAACAGGGGCCAGGTCAGGGCGTGGGCGGTCCGGCGGTGCTTGCGGCGGATCAGGTCGACGCCCAGGACGATGTTTCCCCACTGGTCCGAGCCGCCGATCTGCAGTCGACAGCCCTCGTTCTCGAAGAGCCACAGATAGTCGTAGCCCTGCAGCAGCATGTAGGAGAACTCGGTGTAGGACAGACCCTCCGAACCCGCCAGACGGCTCTTGACCGACTCCCGGGCCAACATCTGGTTGACCGTCACGTGCTTGCCCACGTCGCGTAGGAAGTCCAGCACCCCCACCCCGACGGTCCAGGCCCGGTTGTCCACGAGCTTGGCCTGGGTCGGCCCGGCGTCGAAGTCCAGGAACTTCTCGAGCTGGGGCACGATTCCGGCCAGGTTCGCGGCCAGGGTGGCGTCGTCGAGGAGGTTGCGCTCCTCGGAACGACCCGAGGGATCACCCACCATCCCCGTGGCCCCTCCGGCCAGGGAGATCGGACGGTGGCCGGCCAGTTGAAAGCGCCGGAGGGTGAGCAGTCCGATCAGATTCCCCACGTGGAGGCTGTCGGCGGTGGGATCGAACCCGCAGTAGAGGGTTGTCGGCCCCTCGGCCAGCATGGCGGCCAGGGCCTCCCGATCGGTCGTGTCCTGAATGAGGCCCCGGGCCTCGAGATCTTCGAGAAGTTCCACCCCGACAGGTTGGCACCGGGTCGTGCGTTCACCAAGCTCTTTGTGGTGGTACTCCCCCGACGATCTCCCGGACCCGGTGTCTGCAGCACCGACCGCCGGTGACGAGCCGCCCGGGGACTTCCCACCGCGCAACCTCGTGCCGCTCCGGCCGACTGGTACCCGGTGATGGCCGATCTGGAGGGACCGCGACCGGGCTGGCTCCGGGAACGACACGGGGAACGGGTCGCGTCCTCACTGCGGCGCCGACACAGGGAACGACTCGCGGCCTCACCACCGCAACGACACAGGGAACGACTCACGTCCTCACCACCGCAACGACACAGGGAACGGCTCGCGTCCTCGCGCCCGCGCCGGCCACGTGTGTCGGTGGCGGTGATCGCCCTGGCCCTGGTGGCCTCGGCGTGCACCTACACACCGCTCACCCTGCAGACCTCGATCCCACCCAACGCCGAGTCCAGCGTGCTGCTGGCCGCCGACGGTACGGAACTGACAGTGCTGCACTCGGGAGAGAACCGCACCGAGATCACCCTCGATCAGGTTCCCCGGTACGTGATCGACGCCGTGGTCGCCATCGAGGACCGGCGCTTCTGGCAGCACTCGGGAATCGACGTCCGGGGCATAGTGAGGGCCGCCCGTCGCAACGTGTCGGCCGGGGAGGTGGTCGAGGGCGGGTCCACGATCACCCAGCAGTTCGTGAAGAACGCCCTCATCGGTTCGGACCGGACTCTCGACCGCAAGGTGCAGGAGGCCTCACTGGCGCTGCAGGTCGAACGGGAGTTCACCAAGGAACAGATACTGGAGTACTACCTGAACACCGTCTACTTCGGTTCGGGCGCCTACGGAATCGAGGCCGCCGCCCGCGTCTACTTCGGCAAGACCGCGTCCCAGCTCGACCCCGCCGAGGGAGCCCTGCTGGCCGGGCTGATCAAGGCCCCCTCGACCTACGACCCGTTCGTGAACCCCGAGGGGGCACTCGAGCGGCGCTCACTCGTGCTGAGGGCCATGGCCGAAGAGGAGTACCTGACCCCCGAGGAGGCCGCGGTCCTGGACTCCACGGACATCTCCCTGGTCCCTCCCGATCCCGATACCCGCTACCGCGCCCCCTACTTCGTGGAGGCGGTGAAGAGCTTCATCCTCTCCGACCCGACGTTCGGCGCCACCCGCCAGGAGCGGGCACGACTGCTGTTCACCGGAGGCCTGACCGTGGAGACGACCCTCGATCCCGCCGCCCAGGCCGAAGCCGAGAAGGCAGTGGACATGGTTCTGTCCCGTCCCGACTCCGACCCCGATGCCGCCGTCGTCAGCATCGATCCCGACAACGGCCACGTGATCGCCCTGGTCGGGGGTCGTGACTTCTTCGACGGCGGACCCCGCTCCAAGTTCAACCTGGCCACCCAGGGTCGGCGCCCCGCCGGCTCCTCGTTCAAACCCCTGGTCCTGGCCGCCGCCCTCGAGGAGGGCATCACCCTGGACCGGATCTACGAGGCTCCCGCCGAGCTGTCCCTCGACATCACCGGTGGCACCTGGGACGTGGAGAACTACGGCGGTTCGGCGGGAGGTCGGGTGAACCTGGTCGAGGCCACGGTCAACTCCTACAACACCGCCTACGCCCAGCTGATAGTCGACGTGGGTCCCTCCGACGCCATGGCCGTGGCCGCCCGCATGGGGGTCGAGTCACCCCTGCAGCCGGTCCTCTCCTCGGTACTGGGCGCCAACGACGTCAGCCCCCTCGACATGGCCACCGCCTATGCGACCCTCGCCGCCCGGGGCGTCCGTCACGACCCGGTCTTCGTGACCCGGGTGCTCGATCCCGACGGAAGGGTGATCTACGAGGCCCCCAACACCGCCCGCCGGGCCGTGGAGCGCTCCACCGCCGACCAGGTCACGGCCGTCCTCCAGCAGGTCATGAGCCGGGGCACCGGGGTGAAGGCCCGTATCGGCCGTCCCGCCGCCGGTAAGACCGGTACCGGACAGAACTGGGGTGACGCCTGGTTCGTCGGTTACACGCCGGACCTGGTCACCGCGGTCTGGGTCGGATTCGCCGAGGGTCAGGTCTCCATGGTCCCCCCCACCACCAGGGTGCGGGTCACCGGCGGCACCTGGCCGGCCCAGATCTGGCAGCTCTACATGGGCGCGGCCCTGGCGACGGTGCCCGCCACCGAGTTCGCTCCCCCCGACACCTCCCCCACCGACGGCGACCAGGTCCCCACCCCCGATGACGGAGGGGTGAACACGACCACCGCCGTACCCGGTGGCCAGCTGGTCACAGACGTGGTCGGCATGCCCACCGCCCTGGCCGAGGACATCCTCACCCGGGACGGATTCGTGGTGGTCACCGAGTCGGTTCCCGACGACGAACTCCCTCCCGGTTTCGTGGCATCGCAGTCCCCACCCGGAGAGTCGATAGTGCCCGGGGGCGGCGAGGTCGTCCTGCGGATCGCCAACGGTCAGCGGGTACGCCGTGTCCCCGAGGTCCTCGGACTGACGCCCGAGGAGGCCGAGACCGAGCTGAGGGCGCGAGGCTACGAGGTCGAGGCCGCGGTCGTCGCGGACGAGGACGCCGACGCCGCCCGGGCCCGTTCCGGTCTGGTGTGGAAGGTGGAGCCGGCCGCCGGCTCGGCCGCACCGGAGGAGACGCCGGTACGAATCTGGGTCAATCCCTGACGGCCGACCTGGAGTTCCCCGGATCAGCCGTGGAAGAAGAGGTAGGTGTAGGCCCCGAGATTGGCCACCGAAGCGATGACGAGGCCGACCCCGAAGGGGCAGAACAATCCCTCGAAGCACAGGTGGCCACCGAGTGCCACACCGAGTGTGGCCAGGATCAGGGGCCAGACCAGGCCGGGCGCCGCCCACGGTGCCAGCACACCTATGGCCAGCCCGCAGGCCAGCAGCAGGATGCTCCACACCAGCCAGGATGCTGCTCTCGAGATCACGTCCACGGCACCAAGGTACCGCCCGATCCGCGCCCGTCGTCGCGCGCCGTCCGGCCCCATCGGGGAAGGTGCCGTGGCCGCGCCGAGCTCAGGCGGAGAGGGACCAGGCGGCCCGGGCCAGCCGCACCGTGCCGGCGTCCAGGGCCAGTTCGGGGTCGTCGAGATCGGCGGCGGTTATCCAGCGCAGGGCCTCCGATTCGTGATTGCCACGTTCGAGGGCTCCCGCCGGTGCCCTGACCGCGAACCTCAGGTCGAAGTGGAGGTGTTCGGGTTCGCGACCACGGGAATCCACGAAGGTGTGAACGTCGACGTCGACCGGCGCCGTCCACACCTCCAGCCCCTCGATGCCGGTCTCCTCGGTGGCCTCACGGAGGGCGACCCGGGCCAGATCGGGGTCGGCGTCGGCGTGTCCGCCGGGCTGCAGCCATCGACGGATCTTGGTGTGGAACAGGATGAGACCCCGGGTACCGGTGTGGTCGATCACCCAGGCGGAGCCGGTCAGGTGGCCCCGGACGCACGAGCGGTGGAGAGCGTCAGGGTGATCGGCGACGAAGGCCAGGGTCCGAAGCCGGGCGTTCTCCGCCTCGCCCCGGGGAACCTCGAGGCACTCGAGCGCATCCACCACCGCGCCCGTGTCCCCGACTTCGGGTGAATCCAGATCTGAGAGGGACATCCAGGAGCCGACGATCACCGGAGCCAAGTTACCCGAATCAGGCCCAGCCCCGTTCGCCTCATCACCCGCCCACCCCCCCATCTGTGAGACCCCAGGACCCCCACAGCGACCCACGACCTCACAAAACCGTGCACTCGCCCCCCATCTGTGAGACCCCAGGACCCCCACAGCGACCCACGATCTCAGAAAAGCGTGACCACCCCCCCCATCTGTGAGACCCCAGGACCCCCACAACAACCCACGACCTCACAAAACCGTGCA
>DRKF01000450.1 GCA_011051915.1 Acidimicrobiales bacterium
GCGGCCTCGATCCGGTGGCCGTCAATGCTCTGTTCCAGGACGGGACACCGGAGAGAGCCGAGTGGCTGTCACTCGTCGACGACTACCTCGATGGACTGCGGCTCATGCAGGACCAGGGCCTGGTGGTGCTCTGGACGCCCCTCGCCGACCCCTTCGGTTCCGGCGGCTACTGGTGGGACCAGGGACATCTGACCGATTCGCAGTACCGGTCTCTGTACCGCGACGTCGTGGAGAGGGCGGGTGCGGCCGGAATCCACAACGTCCTGTGGGGCTGGTCCGTCCAGTCCGAGGTGGCCTCGCCTCTGGGTCGCTATCCCGGTGAAGGTCTCGTCGACGTCGTGGGGTTCTCCCTGCACGACACGGTGGCTCCCTCCCAGATAGCACCGGCCTACCTGGGGTTGCAGGCCGCGGAACTCACGGCCCGCCACCCGGTGGTGATCACCGACTTCACGCCGGGCCCGCTTCGAGGTCCGCTGGACACGGGGTACGACATGGTCGACCTCCTCAACGCCATCCGCAACGGTATGCCCCGGGTGGCCGCCGTGGTGAACGGCTTCGACACGTCCTCCCTGGCCGGCCTGGACTCGACGGCGTACCTGCGTGATGAGGCAGTCCTCACCGCCCGCGAGCTGCGTTGGAGCGGCCTGCCCACCATCGTTCGCCTGGGCGAGACCATCGGACCTCCTCGGGACTCTTCGACCGGGGACTCCGAGACCGTGTACGACCTCACGGTGGAGGTGGCGACATTCCCCGCCACCCGCGTGACCCTGCAGTGGGGACCCGACATCGACTACGGCACCGAGATCGACGCCGGTGCCGCGGCGGACCCCACCGACTTCCACACGATCACGATCGGGGAGGTTCCCTGTGGGACGACGATCCACTATCAGGTCGACGCCGCCCTCGACGGAGTCGGTGACGTGGTATCCACCGATCGCCGGGTCACCACCCCCGACTGCCCGGGGGATCTCATCCTGTCGCTCCAGGGCCGTCCCTGAGCCCGGTCCCCGACCGGCCCCCGCCCACGTCCTGAGAGCCCCCTGAACCGCAGATGGGGGGTCCGGGGGCATCGACGGTAGCCTCGCCGCCATGGCGGAGAATCCAAGCGGGGCGACGACGGCGGAACTCATGGCCCGAGCGGCGCGAGTACGTGATCGCGCCCACGGGAACCGGATCACCTACTCCCCCAAGGTGTTCATACCTCTGACCATGCTCTGCCGGGACCGCTGCGGCTACTGCACCTTCGCCCAGCCCCCGGCCCGGCTCGACTCGCCGTACCTGGAACCCGAGAAGATCCTCGAGATCGCCCGGGCCGGAGCGGAAGTGGGCTGCCACGAGGCCCTGTTCACCCTGGGCGAGGCCCCCGAGGACCGCTATCCCGTGGCCCGGGACTGGCTGTCCGCCCACGGCTACTCGAGCACGGTGGACTACCTCGTGGCCATGGCCCGAATGGTGCGGGACCTCACGGGTCTGCTGCCCCACGCCAACGCCGGGGCCCTCGATTCCGACGAACTGGGCCGACTCCGCCAGGTGTCACCGAGCCAGGGCATGATGATCGAGACCCTCGCCGATCTGCCCTGCCACCACGGTGCACCCGACAAGGACCCCGCCCGGCGTCTGGCGACCCTGGAGGCCGCCGGGAAACTGTCGATTCCCTTCACCACCGGGATCCTGGTGGGCATAGGGGAGACCGAGGCCGACCGGGTGGACGCCCTCGAGGCCATCGCCGCATCCCATCGTCGTCACGGCCACGTTCAGGAGGTGATCGTCCAGAACTTCCTGCCCAAGGCGGGTACGGCCATGCACGGCCATCCCCCCTGCCCGCCCGAGGACTACCTGAGGGCCATCGCCCTGGCCCGGCTGATCCTGCCACCCGAGGTCCATCTGCAGGCCCCTCCCAACCTCTCCGACGACTTCGGACGCCTACTGGATGCGGGAATCGACGACTGGGGTGGGGTCAGCCCCGTCACCTCCGATCATGTGAATCCCGAGCGACCCTGGCCGGCCCTGGAACGCCTCGGGGAGGTGACCAGGGAGCACGGCTGCCAGCTCGCACCCCGACTCACCCTGCATCCCGAGTTCGCCCTCGATCCCGAGCGCTGGCTGGATCCCGAGAACCGCTTCGCCGTCCTCGATCGTTCCGATGCCGAGGGGCTCGGCCGCGACGATCCCGGTTCGGTCCTGCCCGAGCAGACCATCGCCGCCGAGGACGTCGGCGCCGGCGCCGATTTCGTGCCGGCCGGGGAGAACTCCTCGGCCTGGTACGCCGGCGCACCGAACCCTCCTCCCCTCCTGGTGCCAGGGGAGCCGACCCTCACCGGACGGGTCTCCGAGATCCTCCGGGGTGCTCAGATGGGGCAGGAACTGGGCGAGTCCGAGATCGTCGAGCTGTTCTCGGCCCGTGGCGGCGAGGTCGCGGCCATCGCCGCGGTGGCCGACGAGATGCGCCGGGAGACGGTCGGCGACACCCTCACCTGGGTCCACAACCGAAACATCAACTACACCAACGTCTGCACCTTCAAGTGCCGGTTCTGCGGATTCTCCAAGGGCCCTCTCTCGTTGAACCTCAGAGGCAGGCCCTACCTGCTCACCCTCGACGATCTCCAGGAGAGGGCGATCGAGGCGGCCCGCCTGGGCGCCACCGAACTGACACTCCAGGGAGGGATCCACCCCAGTTTCGACGGCGACTACTACATCGAGGTGGCCCGGGCCATCAAGGACGTCGTGCCCGACATGCACCTTCACGGATTCACCGCCCTGGAGGTGCTCGAGGGTGCCCGCCGACTCGACGTGGAGCTGGCGGAATACCTGCAGATGCTGATCGACGCCGGTCTCTCCTCCCTTCCGGGGACGGCGGCGGAGATCCTCGACGACCCCATCAGAGAGATCCTCTGCCCCGACAAGATCAACACCGAGGAGTGGTTCGAGGTACACGAGACCGCCCACGCCCTGGGGCTGAGATCCACGGTCACGATCATGGCCGGAGCCGTCGAGCAACCGGTGCACTGGGCCCGGCACCTCATCCGTGTGCGGGAGTTGCAGAAGCGGACCGGGGGCTTCACCGAGTACATACCCCTGCCGTTCGTCCACATGGCGTCACCCATATACCTCCAGCGCCGGGCCCGAAGGGGCCTGACATTCCGCGAGACGGTGCTGCTCCATGCCGTGGGCCGGATCATGTACCACGGCCTGATCGACAACGTGCAGGTCTCGTGGGTCAAGATCGGCCTCGACGGTGCCCGGCAGATTCTCCGGGCGGGGGCGAACGACCTCGGGGGCACCCTCATGGACGAGAACATCAGCCGGGCCGCCGGGGCTTCCCACGGGCAGGCCCTGACCCCCGAGCAGTTCCGGGAGTTCGCCGAGACCGCGGGCCGGCCGTTGAGACAACGGACCACCCTCTACGGCCACGCCGACGGGCGGCTCGAGTTCCGGGACGGACCCGATCGCGGTGGCCGCGACGGAATCAAGCCGTCCCGCCGGGCCATCATCCCGGTGAACACCGCCACCTCAAAGACCTGACCCTCCCGGGTGTGGCACCCTCCCACCAGGCTCCGCATCCCGGTGAACACCGCCACCTCAAAGACCTGACCCTCCCGGGTGTGGCACCCTTCGGATTGACATGACTGCCAATGAGCGACCTCATCCCGAAGACGAGACCGTTATCGGGCCGGAGATCGAGGCCGACATCGAGCAGCTGGTCCGGGATCTCGACTCGACGGTGAACCCCGAGCTGGCC
>DRKF01000451.1 GCA_011051915.1 Acidimicrobiales bacterium
CCACCGATTCGCTGCGCAAGGCCCTGGAGATCGAGGGCCTGTCTTATGGGGTCGACGAGGGAGGCGGCGCCTTCTACGGCCCCAAGATCGACGTGCACGTCCGCGACGCCATCGGCCGCCGGTGGCAGCTGTCCACCATCCAGCTGGACTTCAACCTGCCCGCCGCCTTCGACCTCACCTACGTCGGCGCCGATAACCAACCCCACCAGCCGGTAGTCGTGCACCGGGCCCTGTTCGGCTCCATCGAGCGGTTCTTCGGCGTGCTGCTGGAACACTACGGCGGCAACTTCCCCGCCTGGCTGGCCCCCGTCCAGGTGGTCGTGCTCGGGGTGCGTGACGATCACGACCCCTACGCGGCGGAGATCGTCGAGAGGCTCACCGCCGAGGGTTTCCGGGCCGAGATGGTCCATGCCGACGACCCCCTCGGGGCCCGCATCCGCCGGGCCAAGATGGAGAAGGTCCCCTACATCCTGGTCGTGGGCGACGAGGACGTCGATGCCGGGACCGCCGGGGTCAACCCCCGCGGTGGGGAGGTCGAGCGGGGTGTCGACCTCGACGACTTCGTCCAGCGGCTCCGGTCCGAGGTGGACGCCCGGACCTGAGCCTCACCCGGTCCCGGCGTCCGGGCGCTCGACCCGGACCGAACTCACCGGAGCAGATGCTCGAACAGGTATCCGAGCCGTGGCGGAGCAGCCCCCGATTCCACGGCGCGATTCCTCTCGGCGATCGGCTCGGCGAAGTCGTCGTCGGTGTAGATGTAGAAGAGCCCCTCCCTGAGGGCGGCGACGACCTTGGTCGCCACGGCGGAGGGGTTGAGAGCCTCTCCGTATCCCCTGAGGATCTCCTCCCTGAGCTGTTCCCGGGCCGGATCGGGCTCAACCTCCACCACGTGGTCAGGCCGGTTCCGCCGGGATCGCACGATGTCGGTGGCGACGAATCCGGGGCAGAGGACCGACACACCGATTCCGGTCGCACCGGTGGCGACCAGCTCATGGTGGAGACTCTCCGACAGCGAGATCACCGCGGCCTTGGAAACGTCGTAGGCCGCCATCCCCGCGAATCCCAACAGGCCGGCCACCGACGCGGTGTTGACGATGTGCCCGCTTCCCTGTTCGAGCATCCCGGGTAGGAAGGCCCTGATCCCGTGGACGACTCCCCAGAGGTTCACACCCAGGACCCAGTCCCACAGTTCCAGATCGAGTGCGGCGATGGGACTCGACCCTCCGACCCCGGCGTTGTTGCAGAGCAGGTCGACAGGTCCGAAGACCTCGCGAACCGTCCGGGCGAGAGCCACAACCGCCTCCGAGGACGACACGTCCACGACCACACCCCGGACACCGGATCCCTGTTCGGCGACTTCGGCCACCGCGGCGTCCAGGGCCGACTCCTCGATGTCGGCCATGACGACGTTCATCCCCAGTCCGGCGAAGGACCGGGCGAGTTCGAGGCCTATCCCCGAGGCGGCCCCGGTGACGACGGCCGTTCCCCCGGCCCCGAGGTTCAGCTTCGGTCCGCCGGACTGCAATCGAGTACCAGTCGCGCCAGGCGGGTGAACTGTTCGCGCTCGGCCGGTGACAGACACGACACCCACTGCCGTTCTCGCTCGTTGTGGGCGGAGAAGGCCTTGGAGATCTTCTGCTTGCCGAGTTCGGTGAGGCGCACGGTGACGAGGCGCCGGTCCTCCGACTCGCGCAGCCGAACCACCAGTCCGTCGCGTTCGAGGGTGTTGAGCACGCTCGACACGCTGGCCCGCGAGACGTCGGCCAGCCGGGAGATCTCCCGGGGTTCCAATTCGCCGTACACCATCGTGGCCAGCATGATCCGGAAACCGGCCCAGCTCCACCCGGCCTCGGAATGGACGTGGGACTCCAGATCGGCCACCAGACGATTTGCCAGTCTCACCACGCTGAACACCAGGGAGAAGGAAGTCTCGTCGACCGGTCCGGAAACCTCGGACATGCGCTCGATCACGTCGGACTCGAAATCGGCGAACACTTTCTCTCTCTCGGATTCGGTTGCCATGTGGACTTCTCGCGGTTGGCGTCGCCCGGAACGTGAAACGGCGAGCCTAGCGGCCGTTTCCGGCAGCCCGGACCATCGGGGCGACGCCACGATCCGACCGAGGAGCCGCTCCCGGAACGGCGAACCGTGACCGGCCCGCGAACCGGGATCGGCCCGGTGATGACATGGCCGTATGGTACCCGGATCATGAACCGTATCCTCTCATACAATTAGAGACTTGACGATCAGAGCTGGCGTTACTACCGTGCCACCGCAAGTCACTACAGGGGGCCCACGAACGTGGGGCAGGTGCACCGACATACCGACATGAACAGACGACTGGGCGGGAGCCGTACCTACATCAGCGGAGGCGCCTCCGGAATCGGCCGGGCATGTGCGGAGCGTCTGGCCGAGGCCGGCTCCTCGGTGGTGATCATGGACCTCCCCCGGTCCCGGGACGCAGCCGAGGAGACCATCAGCCTGCTGAGGGGTCGCGGTCACACCGCCCACTCCCTGGACGTCGACGTGACGGATCCCGATCAGGTCTCCGCTGCGGTGGCCCAGGCCACCGAGGCCATCGGCCCGCCCGACGTCGTCATCACCGCCGCCGGTGTGGCCACCGCCCCCGGCCACGATCACACCGTCTCCCTGATGGAGACCAAGGCCGACCACTGGCGATTCGTCATGGACGTCAACGTGAGCGGAACCCTGAACCTGATACGGGAGACGACACTCTCGATGATGGACAACTCCATTCCCGGTTCGGTGGTGACCCTTTCCTCGGTGGCAGCTCTGAACCCCACCCGCGGCGTCTACTCCGTATCCAAGGCCTCGGTGTGGATGATGACCAGGGTGCTGGCCCGGGAACTCGCCCCCTGCGGTATCCGCGTGAACTCCATAGCTCCCGGATCCATCGACACTCCGATGCTCCCGACCACCCTGGGCGGGGAGAACTTCGAATCCTGGACCGCTCGGCAGGTGGGCAGGATCCCGTTGGGTCGCCTCGGCACGGCTTCCGACGTGGCCTCGGCGGCTCTTTTCCTGGCATCGGAGGACTCCTCCTACATCACCGGTTCCATGATCCGGCCCGACGGCGGGCTCACCATGGGAAGCGGCTGACGCCGGTCCGGAGTTTCGCGCCCGTCCCCCGCGGGTGAACACTGCCATTCACCCCTGTATCCCCAACCGATCCGACAAGGAGAGCAGTCTTGAGCTACGACCCGATACCCGAGGAATACTGCCAACACGACTTCTACGCCGGATTCGATCCTCGGGACCTCGGCTCGGCGTTCAAGTGTTCCGCGCTCGACGTGTTCCGGCCCGAGGACGGCCGGCTCTTCTGGCCCCTCGACTTCCACTATCCGAGGGGTTTCGTCCCCCTGAGCTTCACCGTGGTGGCCGACGGCCCGCTGTGGGGCACCCAGATCTCCGCCGATGCGACCCCCCTGCCCACCAGCCGGGGCCTCCAGGCCCGCATGGTCGGACCTCACCTCTACGTGAGTGAGATACAGATCGAGGACGCCTGGGAGGTCCAGATGAGGGCGGAGAAGGCCGGGCAGGCGATCCCGGCCTTCCTGGGAGACTTCCCCCGGATCTGGGACGACAGGGTCAGGGAACTCGAGGCCTGGCTCCACCACCTGGAGGGCATGGACGTCACCGGAGCCGACCTCTCACAGATCGGGGAGTTCTACGGAAAGTCCATCCGCTTCCTGCGGCGGGCCTGGGAGATCCACTTCGAGGTGATGTACCCGTTGGTCGCCAACTACGTGGGTTTCTACGGGTTGTGCTCGGAACTCAACATCGATCCGAACCAGATCGGCCGTTTCCTTCAGGGCTACGACACCAAGATCATGGAGACCGACCGCGAACTCTGGGGAATGACCCGCCGGGTCCGCGAACTGGGGCTGGAGGATCTCTTCGCGGTGACGGCTCCGGGCGACATCGCGGTCGAGCTGGCCTCCGCGGGGGCCGACGCCGCCCAGTTCCTCGAGGAGTTCGACCGGTTCCTTGACACCTACGGAAGACGCAGTGAGGGCCTGATCGATCTGACATCGGCCCCGTGGATCGAGGACCCCACCTCCCCACTGGGCAGTATCAAGACCTTCCTCCTGATGGACAGCGACCACGACTTCGAACAGGCCAATCGCGAGGTCGTCGCCGAACGCGAGGAGGCCATCGCCCAGGCGCGGGGGCGCCTCACCGTGGAGGAACTGGAGCAGTTCGACGCCGCTCTCGCTTCCTGCCAGCACGCCAATTTCAACTGGTGGAACGAGGAACACAACTTCTACATCGACCTGCGCGCCCACCTTCCCGTTCGCCGGGCGGCGGTCGCCCTGGCCGAGGCCGTGGGCGCCGAGTCTCCCGACGACGCTCTGTTCCTGTTCGGTTCGGAGCTGGATCAGGTTCTCAACGGTGAGCGGAAGTGGACGGAGTTCAACGATCTGATCAGCGACCGTCGGGCCTACTTCCAGGATTGGAGTGCCAGAAGGGCCGACATGCCCAAGATGCTCGGCTCGGTTCCCGACGAGGCCGTGGACCCGGTGATGAAGGAGGTGTTCGGTATGGGTGAGCACTTCTTCGCCGCCGTCTCGGGCACGCCCACCGATGTCCTCAAGGGAGTTCCGGCGGCGGCGGGTACGGCCGAGGGCCCCGCCCGGGTCCTGTTCTCCGCCGACGATCTCCACACGGTCATGCCCGGCGAGATCCTCGTCTGTGAGGCGACCTCACCCAACTGGACACCGGCATTCGCCAAGATCGCGGCCTGTGTGTGTGATTCGGGAGGCACCCTCACCCACGCCTCGATCGTCAGTCGGGAGTACCGAATCCCCTGTGTCACCGGAGTGGCCGTGGCAACCAAGCAGATCCGCACCGGCGACCAGATCCTGGTGAACGGTACGACCGGGGAGGTGACGCTGCTCGGCCGCCTCGACGAGGACGAGGGCACCGAACCGGGTCCGTCGTGAACGGCGGGGAAGGACCACCAATCCTTTGGATCGAGGAGATCGATACCCGCCGCACAGCGGTGGCGGGGCCGAAGATCGCCAAGCTGGGCGAGCTGGGCGAACTGGACCTCGACATCCCCCGGGGATTCGTCGTGACCACCCGGGCCTTCACCGACGTCGTGGGTACCAGTGAGCTGGCAGCAGCCATAGACGCCCGCCTGACCGGGGTCACACCCTCCGACCACAACCAGGTGGGGGAGGCCGCCCGAGCCGTTAGGGCCATGATCGAGTCCCAGCCCCTCCCGGCACCGCTGCGGACCGAGGTGGGCCGGGCGTACGACGAGTTGTGCCGGCGTTGCGGTCCTGAGGTTCCGACGGCGGTCCGGAGCTCGGCCACGGGGGAGGACTCCTCCGACGCCAGCTTCGCCGGGCAGTTCGACACCTATCTCGGGGTAACCGGAAGCGAGGCGGTTGTCGACGCCGTGAAGGCCTGCTGGGCCAGTCTGTTCACCGACCGGGCCCTCGCGTACCGCCTGGAACGTGGTCTGGATCATCGCGACTGCCCGATGGCTGTGGGTGTTCTCGAGCTCATCGACGCCCGGGCCTCGGGCGTGGCCTTCAGCGTCCATCCGGTGACCGGCCGCCCGGACCGCATCGTCATCGAGGGTTCCTGGGGCTGGGGTGAGGCCATCGTCGGCGGGCTGGTGACTCCCGACCGGGTCGAGGTGGGCAAGACCGACGATCGGGTGCTCGACTACGTCGTGAGTCACAAGACGGTGATGTCCGACTTCGATCGCCGGGCCGGGACCGTCACCGACGTGGAGGTGCCGATCGAGATGCGGGATACCCGGGTCATCGACGATCATGAACTCACCCTCATCACCAGTGCCGTCCGCCTGATCGAGGATCACTTCGGTCACGCCGTCGACGTCGAATGGGTACTCTCCCACGAGGGTGGTCGCAGCCGGGTCACGATCGTGCAGGCCCGACCCGAGACTGTTCACGGACCTGGGGGCGGGTCCAAGGGGGTCAAGTGGGATCCCGCCGGGTATGCCATGAAGTACGCCTTCGGGACCGAGGACCCCTCTTGAGCTTTCCGGCCGGCGGGATCCATCTCGATCCAGCCGCGGACCTGGACGGATTCGAGCGCGTGGTCCTGGACGTGGACGGCACCGTGCTCCTGGGCAACCGCGCCCTTCCCGGGGCGCGGGAGTTCGTGGAGGCCTTCAGGTCGAACGGATCCACCGTCTGCTTCGCCACCAACGCCTCCTTCGCTACCGGGGAGACGGTCGCCCGACGCCTCCGTGCCGCCGGTGTGCCGGCCGAGGATCACCTGGTGTTGACCGCCATCGAGGTGCTGGCCGAGTATCTCCGCCCCCAGCCCGGCCGGACCGGTCCCGGTAGCAGAGCGATCGCCGTCCTGGGTTCGGACCCGGCGTTCGAGATCCTGGAGAGATCCGGACTGGTGGTGACCCGCACCCGTGACCGCGAACCGGAAGAACCCGTCACCGATCTGGTCGTCGCCGGAATGTCCCATGACGTTTCCGACATCGAGGTGGAGAAGGCCGCGGCGGCGCTCGCCCGGGAAGTGAAGGTCACGGTCCCGAACCTCGACGTGGGCATGGTGAGCTCCTCCGGGGTCCTTCCGGGGTCGGCCACCATACTGGCCCGGCTGGCTCGTCTGGCCCCGGGAGTCCTCGACGTCACCGATGTCGGAAAGCCCAGCACGGTGTTCGCCGACGCCGTCGACCGGGTCGCCCCCTGCCGTGGTCGAACCCTCGTGGTGGGCGACTCACTGACGTCCGACATCCCGTTGGGAGCCGACAGATCCTGGGAGTCGATGCTGGTGCTGACCGGCACCACCGACCTGATCGGGCTGGCCGGGATCGAGGGCGAGCCTCCGGACATGGTCAGCCCCGACTTGCCGACGGCCATGCGTCGGGGATGGAGGAGGGGATGAAACGGCCCGCCCACATCACCGGGACCACCGATGTCCCCGACCGCTCACCTCGACGGGTGCAGCTCTCCCGGGCCCGTATGCGTATCGCCACCAACATGGTCCGGTCGCTGGCGGTGAGCCCCCATGTGACCATCTCCGTGGACGTCGACTACTTCCGGGTGGACCGGTCCAGAGAGGAAGTGGGTCCGAGGTGGCGGCAGATCCACGGTCGCGCACTTCCATACCTCCCCTACGTGGCTCACATGGTGTGCACTGTGCTGAGCGACCACCCCGACATGAACGCGACCGTCGAGGAGGACCGGGACGGGCGCTTGACGGTGGTCAGGCACCGGGCGGTGAACCTCGGCGTCGCCGTGGATCTGGACGGACGAGGCCTGATAGTGCCGGTGATCAGGGACGCCGATCTGATGTCCCCCTCCGATCTGGCCCTGGCCATCGCCGACACCGCCGCGGCCGCCAGGGAGCGACGCCTGCGACCCGACGACGTCAAGGGGGGCAGTTTCACCGTGACCAGTGCCGGGCGACGGGCGGCCGACCGTTCCGACCCGATAATCCACCAGCCCCAGACCGCGATCCTGTCCATAGACGCAATTCGACCTCGCCCCGTCGCCGCCCCCGACGGGACGACTGTGGTGGTGCACCCCGTCGGAGCCCTTTCGCTCTCCTTCGATCATCGGATCATGGACGGAGTCGAGGCCATGGCTTTCCTGCGGGACCTCCAGGACGCCATCGAGGGCGAAGGGGTCGAGGCCCTGCAGTTCGATTCCCACCCTGGAACGGAGATTTAGTTTGGTCTGAGATCATCAAAGCTGATATGGTTTTCCCGGCCTCGGGATACGAGCCCGACTGATCCCGCGGAGAGGAGGATCCCCGTGCCCCGGATGCGAATGAACCAGGCCATCACGGCCGCCATCCGCGACGAGATGGCCGAGGACGACACGGTCGTGGTCCTGGGCGAGGACGTGGCCGCCGCCGGTGGAGTGTTCAAGACGTCGGTCGGACTGCTCGATGAGTTCGGGCCGAATCGGGTCAGGGACACCCCGATCTCCGAGATGGCCATTCTCGGGGCCGCCGTCGGAGCGGCGACCACCGGTCTCCGACCCGTCGCCGAGATCATGTTCGTCGAGTTCTTCGGGGTGTGTCTGGACCAGCTGGTCACCCAGGCGGCCAAGCTCCACTATCTGACGGCCGGCGCGGTCACCGTCCCCATGGTGGCCCGGGCGTCGGTTGGAGCCGGGCGCGGTTTCGGAGCCACCCACTCCCAGACCTGTGAAACCTGGTTCACCGCCACGCCCGGCCTGAAGATCGTTTCCGTCTGGGACGCGGCCGGGGCCTACGGGTTGCTCCGATCCGCGATCCGCGACGACAACCCCGTAGTGTTTCTCGAGCCCAAGTGTGCCTACGGCAATCGAGGGGACATGGTCCGGGGTGAGGAGGGAATTCTCCCCCTCGGTGAGGCCGCCGTCCTCCGGTCCGGCGACGAGGTGACGCTCCTTTCCCTGGGCCAGATGGTCCCGGTGGCCCTGGCTGCGGCCCAGATGCTGGAGGCCGAGGGGATATCGGCGGAGGTCGTCGATCTGCGGACCCTCCGTCCCTGGGACCGCGAGACCGTGCTGACCTCGGTGGCACGGACCCGTCGGGCCGTCATCGTGGAGGAGAACCCCGCCTCCGGTGGTTGGGGCCACGAACCGGCCTCGGTCATCGGCGCCGAACTGTTCGGTGAGCTCCTGGCCCCGGTCCACCGGGTGACCACCCCCGATGTACCGGTTCCGTTCAGCCGTGAGCTGGAGCTGAACTACCTGCCCACACCGGAGTACGTGACCAGCCAGGTCACCTCCCTCTGCAACACGGCGAGGTCGCCTCACCCGTGGTGGGAGGAGCCATCGTGACCCCCAACGGAGACCGCCGTGGACCCGACGCCTGCCCCCATCCTCCCGAGGAGTCGACGTGAACGCCGTGACCGTTCCCCGACTCGGCGAAATGACCGAGGAGTCGACGTGAATATCGTGACCGTTCCCCGACTCGGCGAAATGACCGAGGAGTCGACGTGAATATCGTGACCGTTCCCCGACTCGGCGAAATGACCGAGGAGGTGGTGGTGATCGAGTGGTTGGTCAGTGTCGGTGACCGGGTGGAAGAGGGAACACCCCTGCTGCTGGTCGAGACCGACAAGGTCGAGAGCGAGATCAACGCCACAGCCGCCGGGGTGGTCACCGAGTTGCTTGTCGCCGAGGACGACGAACTCGCGGTCGGCGATCCCATCTGCCGGATCGGGGAGGGTGCCTGACGTGGCCATCGACTTCACCACCGCGGACCCCGAGGCCCTCCAGCGGCGCCGGGCGATCCGCAACGACCCGGTCCAGCGCTATCGCAGGCTGGTCGAGATCCGGGCGGCCGAGGCCCGGATCCGGGAGTTCCACTCCTCGGGCCAGGCCTGGGGAACCACCCACTGCGCCGACGGCCAGGAGGCGGTGGCGGTCGGTCTGGCCGCCGCCGCCCCCCCGACCGATCTCTTCTGGGTGGCCCACCGCGTACACGCCATGGGGCTGGCCCTCGGCTGCACCCTGGAATCGGTCTTCGCCGAGAACCTCGGTCGAACCACCGGCTCGGTGGGCGGTATCGGGGGTTCGTTCCACCTGACCGACGTCGGGGTGGGTCTGATCCATTCGTTCACCATCATCGGAACCCAGATCGCCCAGGCCGTGGGGGGAGCCTTCGCCTCACAGGTGCTCGGCTCCGACCGGGTCACCGTCGCCGTCTTCGGAGACGGCGCGGTGAACATCGGGGTTTTCCACGAGGCGCTGAACCTGGCGGCGTTGTGGAAGGCCCCGGTCGTCTTCATTCTCGAGAACAACCACTACGCCGAGTTCACCCACGTCGACACGGTGACCACCGTGACCCCGCTGGCCCGTCGGGCCGACTCCTACGGTATTCCCTGGCGGGTGGTCGACGGTCAGGACGTGGAGTCCGTCACCTCGGCCACGACCGCGGCCCTGGACCATGCCCGCCACGGCGGCGGACCCACACTCCTGGAGATGTCCACCTACCGCTACCTGGGACACTCCCGATCCGATCCCGCCGCCTATCGACCCGAGGGTGAGGCCGACGCCTGGCACGAGCGGGACCCCATAAAGGTCGAGGCCGCCAGGCTCCTGTCGGAGGGGCTGGCAACCGACGACGATCTTTCCGCCGTCGACGAGTTGGTCGCCAGCGACATCGCCGAGGCGGCCGAGATCGCCTACTCGGCCCCGAACCCTCCGCTGTCGGCGATGTTCACCAACGTGTGGGCTCCCGATCCCCCCTCCGGAGGTAGCGCCGGCAGCGTCAGATGAAGGTCACCACGGAAAGGAACCGCAACCATGGTTGAGATTCAAGGCACCGTAGCTCCCGGCTTCGAGCCGGTCCGGGAGGCGTTCTCCGCCAACTTCAGCGACCGGAACGAGATCGGCGGGGCGTTCACCGCCTACCACCGAGGCCACAAGGTCGTCGACATCTGGGGAGGAGAGTCCGGCCCGGGTCGACCGTGGCAGGAGGACACCACCACCCTGGTCTGGTCGGCGACCAAGGGTATGTCCGCCCTGGTGGCCCAGTTGCTGGTGGACCACGGTGCCCTCGACCTCAACCGGGCCGTGGCCGACTACTGGCCCGAGTTCGCCTCCGGGGGAAAGGGCGAGATCACCGTGCTCGACATCCTCACCCACGGGGCACGGCTCCCTTGGCCTCCCGGCTATCCCGCCTTCGTCACCGCCGACGACATCACCGGCTGGGACGATCCCTCCCCCCTTGTCGGGCTGCTCGAACAGGCTGAACCCGTCCTCGAAGCCGGTCACCACGGCTACCACGCCCTGACGTTCGGTCTGCTGCTGGGCGAGGTCGTGGAACGGGCCACCGGCCGAACCCTGGGAACGGTCTTCAGGGACGAGATCGCCGAGCCCCTGGGACTGACAACCCGGATCGGAACCCCTCCCACGGAGCAGGACTCGCTGGCCGAGTTGAGCCTCACCATTCCCCCACCACCCACCGACGATCCCGAGATCCTGGCCATGATGGCCGAGGCCCTGGGACCCGAGGGCCCCACCGGCCGGTGCCTTCTCGTGGGCCAGGCCGGGCCGACTCAGTTCCACCGCATCGGAAATGACACGGGCTTCCGGGCGGCAGAGTATCCCGCGGCCAACGGGACCACCGACGCCCGCAGCCTGGCCCGCATGTACGCGTTGCTGGCGATGGGCGGGGAACTGGACGGGTTGAGGCTGGTGTCGGAGGAATCGGTGGAGCGCCACCGTCGTGAACAGTGGCGGGGCATCGACGAGTCGCTGGGGGCGGAGAAGCGCTACGCGACCGGTTACATGCTGGCCGGAACCGAGTCCGAGACCTTCGGACCCAACCCCGACTCCTTCGGCCATCCGGGGATGGGGGGCTCACTGGGATTCGCCGACCCCGAGAACGGAGTCGGGTACGGCTACGTCACCAATCACATGATCTTCGAGGTCGCCGTCGATCCGAGGGCCCTGGCCCTGGCCGAGGCGCTCTACGCCAGCATCTGAGTCTCCCGTCCATGGACCGGGGCGGGCGCCGCGGTTCTGGCGCCCGGTTCTGGCACATACTCATCAAAGCTCATATCATCAGATACCTAGCGGGTCTCCCCAGGGGTTCGGGACCCGCCCACTCCGATACGCCCGACCTACCGAGGACCGGACTTGGCTACCCAGAGTCGAACCGAGCTGCTGGCCGCCTACCGCACCATGGCGACCATGCGGGCCTTCGAGGAACGGATGCACATCGAGTTCGCCGGCGGTGGGGTACCGGGCTTCGTCCACCTCTACGCCGGGCAGGAGGCTTCCGCCGCGGGGGTGTGTGCCAATCTCACCGACCACGACGTTCTGCTCAACACCCACCGGGCCCACGGTCCGGCCATCGCCCGGGGTGCCGACATCTTCGCCGTGGCCAAGGAGATCTACTGCCGGGGCGAAGGGCTGTGCCGGGGCCGGGGAGGTTCGGCCCATCTCCACGACACGAAGAACGGACTGTGGGCCGCCAACAGCGGTGTGGGCAGTGGGGTGGCCCTGGGGTGCGGAGCCGCCCTCGCCGCCCGGACCCGGGGCACGGGCGGGATCGCCGTGGCCCTGGTGGGCGACGGAGCCGTCAACCAGGGTGTGGTCTCCGAAGGTCTGAATCTGGCCTCCATCTGGAAGCTTCCCCTGGTGGTGGTGGTCGAGAACAACGGCTACGGCGAGGCCACCGCCGCCGGGTACGCCATCGCCGGGGGCGGTATCGCCCGCCGGGCCGAGGCCTTCGACATGCCCGGCGTCCAGGTCGACGGGAGCGACTACTTCGCGGTGTTCGAGGCAGCGGCCGCCGCCGCCGAAAGGGCCCGGCGGGGAAAGGGTCCGAGCCTCATCGAGGTCGAGGTGACCCGGTTCTTCGGCCACTTCGAGGGTGACGCCCAGACCTACCGCTCCCGGGACGAGGCCGAGCGGGCCCGTCGTGAAAGGGACTGCCTGGCGAACTTCCGCCGGACCGTCGTGGCCGAGGGGATCCTGGACGCCGGGGAATTGGACCTCGTCGACACCGACGTGGCCGATCTGATCGACAGGGTCTACGCCGAGGCCGAGGCGGCCCCCTATCCGCCCGACGACGAACTCATGGAGTTCATCTATGCCGATTCCCTGTGAGGTGATCCCGCCATGGCGATGAAGACCTACCGGCAGGCGATCAACGAAGCCATAGTCGGGGAGATGCGGCGGGACGCCGACGTGATCCTCATGGGTGAGGATGTGGCCGGTGGGGCAGGGGGTTCGGGCGAGGACGATGCCTGGGGCGGCCCCCTCGGCGTCACCAAGGGCCTGCTCAGCGAGTTCGGGCCGGGCCGGGTCCTGGACACCCCGATCAGCGAGGCCGGTTTCATCGGTGCCGCCATCGGCGCCGCCGCCTCCGGTCTCCGGCCTGTCGTCGACCTCATGTTCAACGATTTCGTCGGTGTCTGCTTCGACCAGGTCGTGAACCAGGCGGCCAAGTACCGCTACATGTTCGGAGGTCAGGATCAGATACCCCTGACCATCCGCACCATGATCGGTGCCGGCCTCAGCATCTCCTCCCAGCATTCCCAGAGCCTCTACCCGGTGTTCAGCTACTTCGCCGGATTGAAGGTCCTGGTGCCGTCCTCGCCCTACGACGCCAAGGGCCTGCTGACGTCCGCCATCCGCGACAACGACCCCGTGATCTTCTGCGAACACAAGCTGCTCTACGACATGACCGAGGACGTACCCGACGAGGGCTACGCGATTCCCCTGGGCGAGGCCAGCCTGCTGCGTGAGGGAGGCGATGTGACCGTCGTGGCCCTCTCCCGGATGGTTCACGTGGCCTCCGATGCGGCCGCGATCCTGGCCCGGGAGGGAATCGAGACCGACCTGCTGGATCCGAGAACCACCACCCCCCTGGACACCGAGAGCATTCTCGAGAGTGTGGAGGCCACCGGCCGCCTGGTGATCGTCGACGAGTCGGGTCCGCGTTGCGGGATGGCATCGGACATCGCAGCCCTCGTCGCCGAGGAGGGTTTCGGGGATCTGAGGGCACCGATAGTGAAGGTGACTCCTCCCCATGTGCCCATTCCGGCGGCCCCCAACCTCGAGGCCCTCTACGTCCCCGACGTGAATCGTGTGCTCGACGCCGTACGCCGGGTGGTCGCCTACTAGATGACTTCCCCTCTGCTACTCCCCCTGACCATGCCGAAGTGGGGCATGTCAATGACCAGCGGAAAGGTCATCGAGTGGATCGCGGCGGAGGGCGACCACCTCCAGAAGGGTGACGAGGTGGTCGAGATCGAGACCGAGAAATCACTCAACGTCCTCGAGGCCAACTGCGAGGGTCTTCTCGTCCGTCGGGTCGCCGCCGAGGGCGACGAGCTTCCCGTGGGAGCCCTGCTGGGGGTTCTCGCCGCCCCGGGGTCGCCGACGGACCCCGAGACGATCGACACGTTCGTGGCGGAGTTCAACGCCTCCTTCGTTCCCGAAACCGTCGAGGGAGAGGACACCGTCACCGGTCCCCGGCGGCTAACGGTCGACGGGATCTCCATCGCTCACCGGTACCACCCGGGCAGTGGCCCTCCGGGCGCCTCACCGGTCGTGCTTCTCCATGGGTTCGGCGGCGACCAGGAAGGTTGGCAGTTCAACATCGGTGACATGGCCATGGACCGCCCCGTGCGCACGCTCGACCTGCCCGGTCACGGACTGTCGGCCCGAGTCGTGGGTGACGGATCCATCGGGTACCTCACCGGGGTCGTATCCGACTGGCTGGACGAGGTGGAGCCGGGACCGGTTCACCTGGTCGGACATTCCCTGGGTGCCGCCCTCGCCGTGGAGCTGGCCTCGAGGCGGGAGTTCCTCTCCCTGACCCTCATCGCCGGTCTCGGCCCCGGTACCGCGGTCGACGAGGAGTACGTCGAGGGCTTCATCACCGCCGAACGACGGCGCCAACTCAGGCCCTACCTGCTGCGACTTTTCGCTGACCCACGCCTCGTCACCCGGGACATGGTCGAGGCGGTGCTGAGGGCCAAGCGCATCGAATCCACCCCGGAGGCCCTGAGACGTATCGCGACCGCGTCGATCCTCGGTGTCGACACCGATCCGGTGGAGAGGCTCCACTCCCTGACCACACCCGTTCAGGTCATCTGGGGCGGCCGGGACGACATCGCACCCAGCAGCCAGGTCGACGGCATCCCTCCCTCGGTGAGAGTGGAGCTGATCGCCGAGGCCGGTCACATGGTGCACGTCGAGGCCGCCTCGAAGGTGAACCGGCTGGTGAGGGGAATGGCCGCCGGCCACCCCTGACTCGGGAGCCGCTACGACCACGTCCGAAGGGGAACAGGGGACACGACAGTGAAGAGCTTCATCAACGCCAGGACGGATCTGGTGACCGAGGCCCTCGACGGCTTCCTGTCCAGCACCACCAACACCGACCTGGCCCGACTCGACGGCTATCCCGACATCAAGGTGGTTCTGCGCAGCGACTGGGATCGAGGTCGGGTGGCCCTGATCTCGGGTGGTGGGTCGGGTCACGAGCCGGCCCACGCGGGTTTCGTGGGTGAGGGCATGCTCACCGCCGCCGTGTGCGGCGAGGTGTTCGCCTCTCCCAGCGTGGACGCCGTACTGTCGGCCATCCTGGCCGTGACCGGGGAGGCCGGGGCCCTGCTCATCATCAAGAACTACACCGGCGACCGTCTCAATTTCGGCCTGGCCGCCGAGCGGGCCCGCGCCATGGGCCGGAGGGTGGAGACCGTCATCGTGGCCGATGACATCGCCATTCCCGACTCCCTGCAGGCCAGAGGCGTGGCCGGGACCCTCTTCGTTCACAAGGTCGCCGGATTCCTGGCCGCCGCGGGGGCTCCCCTCGACCAGGTCGCCGAGGAGGCCCGCAGGGTGGCCGATGAGTGCGTTTCCCTCGGGCTCTCACTGGAGACCTGCACGATCCCGGGAACCTCGCGCCGGGACTATCTCACCGGCGACGAGGTCGAACTGGGGCTGGGTATTCACGGCGAGCCCGGAGCCACCAGAATCCCCCACGGGTCGGCCGACGACCTGATGGCAGTCGCATGTGAACGACTGGCGGCCTGCGTCCCCGACGAGGAAGGCCGCTACGCGGTCCTGGTGAACAATCTCGGGTCGGTCCCCCGCCTGGAGATGAACATTCTCACCCGCTCCTTCCTCCGTTCCCCTCTGGGGGGTCGGGCGGAGCTGCTGGTCGGTCCGGCCCCGCTGATGACATCACTCGACATGAAGGGCTTCTCGCTGTCCCTGCTACCCCTCGACGACCTGCGCCGGGAGGCCCTGGCGGCCGAGGTGACCGCTCCCGACTGGCCCGGAGTCAGTTCCGCCCGCGGCGTCACCACGATGCCGCTGCCGTCACCGGCCGCAGCCGCTGACTGGGTCCCGTCGTCCAACCCGGCCGTACGGTCGGCGATCGATACCGCCTGCGGGTCCCTGGTCGATGCGGAGGTCGAGCTGAACGACCTGGACGCCCGTACGGGTGACGGCGATGCGGGGTCGACCTTCGCGGCCGCCGCCCGTGCCCTCCGGGCCGAGCTGGACCGGCTGCCGTGTGCGGACAGCGCGGCTCTGTCCACCGCCGTGTCGGAGATCCTCAGTCGGCGGGTGGGGGGATCCAGCGGGGTGCTGACGGCGATTCTCTTCGCTGCCACCGGCGAGGCCCTGGCGAACGGCGAGGACTGGCCCACCGCCCTCATGGCCGGAGCCGAACGGATGATGCTCTACGGCGGGGCCCGACCCGGGGACCGGACCATGCTCGATGCTCTCCTGCCCGCCGTGGAGATCCTTCTCGAAGGCAGGTCCCTGACGGATGCCGCCACCGCCGCCCGCCGCGGAGCCGACGGCACCCGGGCGATGACGGTCGCCCGGGCCGGTCGTTCCGCCCATGTCGGGGCCGAGAACCTCGCGGGTGTGACCGACCCGGGGGCGGAGGCCGTGGCCCGAATCCTCGAAGCCGTCGCTTCCACGGTCACCCCTTCCGGCGGGAACTGAGCCTCCCGATCGAGCCGGATCCGACGCCGGATCGGGCCGACGGGTTCTGCGGGGGCCGAACCCGGGATCACCGGAGGGAACGGCGGGTCCCCCTCAGGACAGATAGGCGCTGTGAAGGACTTCGGATTCCGTGCTCAGCTCGGCACAGGGTCCGGAGAACACGATCGACCCGTTGCTCAGAACGTAGGCGTTGTCACCGATTCCCAGGGCCAGGGCGGCGAACTGCTCGACCAGCAGAACCGCCATGCCGTCATCGGCGAGTTGGCGTACCACCGGGATGAGACGGCCGAAGACGATGGGGGCCAGACCGAGTGAGATCTCATCCAGCAGGAGCACCTTGGGTCGCTGGACCACGGCCCGGGCCACAACCAGCATCTGCTGCTCCCCGCCCGACAGCAGGCCGGCCTTCCGTTCCCGGAAACGGTCCAGCTCGGGGAATATCTCGAATGCCAGGCCGATCTCGGGACGGGGGGCGGCAGCCAGCAGGTTGTCCACGACGGAGAGATCACCGAACACCGTGCGACCCTGCTCCACGTGCGACAGTCCCCTCCGAGCCCGCCGTACCCGACCCTCACCGGTCACGTCCGTCCCGTCGAGATGGATGGACCCTGCCGAGGCCGGGATCACGCCTGACACTGCCTCGAGCAGCGTCGTCTTGCCGGCGCCGTTGGGCCCCAGGAGGACGGTCACCTGACCGGCCGGGACGTCCACGTCGACGCCTCTGACTATCTCGAAGCCACTCCGGGGTACTTCCAGCCGGGATATCCGAAGAGCGCAACTCACGACGAGACCCCCTCGATGGGCACCCCGAGGTAGGCCTCGACGACTCTGGGGTCCTCCAACACCTTGTCGACAGGACCCGAGGCGATGGTCTCCCCGAAGTCCAGCACGGTGATGCCGTCACAGGCCCCCACGACCATCGTCATGTCGTGCTCCACCAGGAGCACCGCGCAGCCGAAGCGCTCGGGGATGTCCGCTATGCGTCTCGCCAGCGCCGCCGACTCGTCCTCGGCCAGTCCGGCCCCGGGCTCGTCGAGCAGGACGACGCGCGGGCGGCCCAGGAGGCTGGCCGCCACCTCCACCGGACGACGACGAGCCATGTCGATCTCGGAGATCCGGCGATCGACCGGAGGGCAGTCCATGAAGACGAGCAGGTCCTCGAACTCCTCGGGGCGACCTCCGGCCAGTTGCAGATACTGACCCACGGTCAGATCGGGTATGGCCCTTCCCTGCTGGAATGTTCTCCGCACCCCGGCTCGGGCCCTCTTGTGAACCGGTAGTCGGTCGATGGCCGATCCCTCCAGGAGAACCCTTCCGGCCGCGGGCTCCACGAACCCGGTCACCGTGTCGATCAGGGTGGACTTCCCCGCCCCGTTCGGTCCGATCAGACCGTGAACGGTTCCGGGCAGAATGTCGATGTCGACGCGGTCGAGGGCGACCACTGCCCCGTACCGAACGGTGAGGCCGCCAATAGCGAGAACCGGCTGACCGGCCCTGTTCGCCGTTCCACGTCCTCCCCGACCACTCGGGGGAAACGCCGGACCCGACTCGCTGCCGGCCGGTTCGGGAACGCGGGCCGGACCGGTCCCCTCGGTCGGCAGCCCTCGTGACGCCCGGCGGGCCCTCCACTGCTCGCGCAGCTGCCCGTGGGCTCCCTCCGCCCCCTGGCTGAGGACGTAGATGGCACCGACACCGAACAGCATGGGCGCCACGTCGAGGGGAATCCCCCAGCGCCGGAAGAGTTCGGGCAGGATGGCACCGAGCAGTCCGGCACCGATGGCGCCGTCCACATAGCGGGCTCCGGTCAGAGCGGCCACCGCGAAGATCAGCAGCGAATCGAAGGGCTCGAAGCTGCGTAGGCTCACGATTCCGTTCTGGCCCACCAGCAGCCCTCCCCCGACGGCGGCCACGAAGGCGCCCAGGCTGAAAGCCGCCAGTTTCACCCGGGCCACGCTCATGCCCACCGCGGCGGTGGCTCTCTCGCTGTAGCGCACCGCCAACCAGGCCCGTCCCACCCTCCGGCGGTCCAGGTATCCGACGAGCGAAACCACGGCGGCGAAGACCACGGCGCAGAGCAGAAAGAAACGGTTCTCGCTGCTGAAGGCCGCCGGCCGCTCGACGAACTGGCCGTTGAACGAACCCGGGAACGGGGTCTGCCTCAGGTAGACGATCGTCGCGGCGGCGAACCCGAGGGTGGCCACGGCCAGATTTATCCCCCGGAGGCGCAGCGAGAGGAGCCCGATGAGAGCTCCGAGGGGCACCGCGGCGAGGCCTCCCACCAGGATCATCACGACGAACGGGAGGTTGTAGTTGACGTTGAGCCAGCCCACGACCCACGCCCCCACCGCGGCGAAGGAGAACTGACACAGCGACACCATTCGGGCCCGGCCGTAGACGATGCCCACACTGAGCGCGATCAGACCGGTGGTGAGGGCGCTTATGAACAGAAAGGTCCAGAAGTCGGGCAGCCAGAGCACGAACAGGGTGAGCACCGCCACCAGCGACAGGGGGAAGGCCCGGTCCCGCGTGGATGAGAACAACGAGGATGCGAGCTCAACGGGCTTCATCCCACACCTCCCCACGCTGACGCCACAGCAACACGACCAGAATGACGAAGAACGGCAGAGTCGTTCGCCACGTCGAAACAGCGGGCCAGCGAACGGCCATGGCCTCGAGAACTCCGATTCCCAGGCCGGCGACCACGGTCAACCCCAGGCTGTGGAACGAGCCGAGCAGGGCCGCGGCCAGGGCCGGAACCACCAGGAGCCCCAGCGATGTGAAGTCGGCCTGGCGGGTGGGTGCAGCCAGGATCGGGGCCATGGTGGCGATGGCACCGGCCAGGGCCCAGATGGCGACCGTGTAGGACCGAACCGGTATCCCGAGCAGCTCGGCCGTCGTGGACCGGGTCGACATGGCCGCGACCTGGACACCGATCCTGGTCCGACGCAGGAAGAGCCATATGGCGAAGGCCAGGACGGAGGCCAGGCCCAGGGCCACCATTCCCGAGAGCTTCAGACTCACTCCCGACACCGTGTAGGACACCGATGGGAACAGTGGTGGAAACGAGCGGGGGCGGTCCCCGAAGATCCTGAACGCCACCGCGAACAGCGAGATCGCCATGCCGATGGTCACGACGGAGCGGGTGATCGGGTCGGTGTCGGGGAACAGGGCTGCCATCACCGCGCCCATGGCGGCACTCAGAGCCAGGCCCGCCAGTACCCCCACCGCGATGGCCAATCCGAACGGAAGGCCCCTCTCGAACAGGGAGACCATGATGAACGCCCCGAACGCCCCGAACACGGCGATCGAGAAGTTCAGGACTCCGGCCATTCGGTAGAGGAGCACGACCGCGACCCCCAACAGGGCGTAGGCCGCTCCGGAGGGGAGGCCACTGAGAGCAGCGTCAATCATGTCTGATGGGACTGGGAACCGCTGGACGGCAGCCCACCTCGTGGAGACACGGCTCGCAAGAGGTGGGCCCGCCCTTCGTCACCGAGAGTCGTCTACTTCACGTCCGGGAGGACGATGAAGTCATCGGTGACCGTCGTCCATTCCCCGTCGACCAGTTCGACGAACTTGCTGGCCTGGTTCGGATTGTGGGCCTCGGCGTCGCCGAAGACATAGGGAGATCCGAGCATCGGATTCTCGAAGGGCTCCATCCCGAGAACGGCGGCCTCGACCTTCTGGCGCTGGACATCGGTGTCATCACCCGGCTGGATACCGGCCGACTCCAGAACCTGGATGGCGGCCAGTGCGGCCAGATACCCACCCTCACCGAAGGAGGTGAGGGGGATGCCGTTGTCGTTCATGAGCTGGACCCAGTCGGCCAGGGCCGGCGAGCTGATGTCCGTGAAGGGCTCGAACTCGGAGTTCGCGTAGGTGCGGGTGGCCGGCGAACCGATGGCCTGGGCCGCCTCCGCCGTGTAGGCCGAGGTGAAGTGAACCGTGTCGAAGGAGGCCCCCTGACCGGCCACGGCCTCGTTCCAGGCAATGGCGGTGGCGTCGAGACCACCCTCGAAGACCGCCGTGCACCCGCTGTCGATGGCCTTGGTCACGAATGGTGTGAAGTCGTCGCCCGGGGCGTAGAAGTCGAAAGACGTCAGCTCCTTGCCGGTGATGTCGGTCCAGCGCTGCACAGCGTCGGTGAGCGGCTCCCGCTGGGTTCCGGCGTCGAACTGCACGTAGCAGATGCTGTCGTGGCCCAGGATCTCCGATGTGAAGAACAGCGACGCGGTGAGTCCGGCGTAGGGGCCGGTGTTCACCGGAGCGATGTTTCTGGACGTGAAGCAGCTGATGTCGACGCCGGTTCCCTGGATCGCGTACAGCCCGTTGTCGTCGTAGAGGGCGCCGTTCACCGCGCAGTCGACCAGACTCGCTCCTCCGGCCATCAGTACCACCCCGTCGTCGTCGACCAGCTTGCGGGCCGCCTGGGTGGCCAGAGCGGGATCGGCGCCGTCGTCCTCTATCGAGTACTCGATGGTCAGTTTCCCGTCGGGATCGTTGTTGTAGCGGTCGAACACCGCCGCCGCGGCCTGCGAAGCCTCGGGGAACGGCACGGGTCCGGTCAGACTGTTCACCGAGCCGACCTTCACCACCGGTCGTTCGGCCGCCGGAGCGGCGGTATCGGTGGAACCAGCAGTTGTCGCGGTCGTGTCGTCGGCCGGGGCCGTGGTCGCCGTCGACCCGTCGGCGGCGGAGTCACCCCCGTCGCCTCCGCTGTCACCGCAGGCCGCGGCCAGCAGCGTCAAGGCGACAATCAGTATCGCAATCCGTGGTGGTCGTCTCATCCCCAACGCCCTTCGTCCCCGTAGTTGTCTGGACCCGATCTGCTCAGAGGTCATCTGATCAGAAATCACAGTGAAGCTAACTACCTCATCTGGGATTGTCAAACATCTAAGGACTTTCCGGTGAGTGCCGCCGGGGCCGTCATCGGCACCACAGACTCCCACCCGCCATCGACGGGCCGATCCGGATCACGGCGGTCCGAGGCCCCTTCCATGTCGATGGTGGGCAGCAACCGGTCCAGCCAGCGGGGGAGCCACCAGTTGGCGTCACCCATCAGCTTCATGGTGGCGGGCACCAGCACCATGCGCACGACGCTGGCATCCACCAGGATCGCCGTCGCCAGCCCCAGGCCGAACATCTTGATGGTCGGGTCGCTGCCCAGCACGAAGCCGCCGAACACCGAGATCATGATCAGGGCCGCGGAGGTGATCACCCGTGCGGTACCCGCTATCCCGTGGATGACGGAGCTGTCGTTGTCACCGGTGGCGAGGTACTCCTCCCTCACCCGTGACAGCAGGAACACCTCGTAGTCCATCGACAGTCCGAACAGGACCGCGAACATGAACATCGGGATGAACGGGCTGATGGGAGCGGTGGACTCGAGGCCGATCAGGCCGGCGCCCCAACCCCAGTTGAAGACCATCACCAGGACGCCGTAGGCGGCCCCGATGCTGAGCAGGTTCAGCACCGCCGCCTTGAGGGGAACCAGCACCGAACGGAACACCATCATCAACAACAGGAAGGACAGTCCGAGGACCGCGGCTATGAAGACAGGCAGCCGGCTGTTGACCCGATCCCCGATGTCGGCGTTGCTCGCCGTCAGTCCACCGATGTGGACTTCGGCCTCGGACCCGCCCAGCAGCGTGGGGAACACCTCCGAACGGAGGCGCTGGATGGTCTCCAGGGTGACCTGGTCCTGGGGCGACGTCGTGGGGAAGGCCATCACGGTGGCGACCCCGCCTTCGGCCACGAGAGCCGGCGCCACCCGGGCGATACCGCGGTCGGCGGCCAGGGCCTCGGCCACACGGTCGACGACAGCCCGGTCACCGGCGGAATCGACCGCGACCAGCAGCGGTCCGTTGGCGCCCGGGCCGAAGCCCTCCGCCACCAGATCGTAGGCTCGCCGCTCGGTTCGGCTGACCGCCTTGGTCCCGTCGTCCGCGGTCCCCAGACGCATCGCCAGCACCGGGGAGGCCAGAGCCAGGAGACCCACGGTGACCACCACGGCGTAGGCCCAGGCGTGTCGGGAGACATGGCCTCCCCAGGCCAGCCATCGTCCACTCACCGTCCCGGCCGTGGACAGGTTCCGCCTTCGCCCCGGATGCAGGCGATTCACCCAGGGTCCGGCCAGGCCCAGGAAGGCGGGCAGCAGGGTCACCGACCCCAGCACCATCACCAGCACCACCAGGGAGGTGGCCACCCCCGCCGCGGTCATGAACGGGATTCCGGCCAGGGCCAGACCGAGGATGGCGATGACGACCGTCCCCCCGGCGAAGATCACGGCCTGCCCGGCGGTGGCGACGGCACGACCCACCGACTCCTCCACGTCCATCCCCCGGGCCAGGTTCTCCCGGTGACGGGTCACCAGGAACAGGGCGTAGTCGATCCCCACCCCGAGACCGATCATGCTGGCCATCTGGGGCGCCCAGCTGGGGATCTCGATCAGGTAGGTGACCAGGGACATCGAGCTGATCCCCACCGCCAGACCGAACAGGGCCATGCCGAGAGGGAGACCCATGGCGATCAGCGAACCGAACGCGACCAGCAGGATCAGTGCCGCCAGCAACACACCGGCCATCTCTCCGATGCCCGAATCGGGATCCTCGAACTCGAAGAACAGATCTCCGGCCATCTCGATCTGGAGGGGGGAGTCGACCCGGGCTTCCTCGACGAGTTCCTTCAGTTCGGTGAGGTCGTCGGGCCCCACCCCATCGCCCCCCGGGTACTGGATTCCGATGATCGCCACCCGACCGTCGGAGGAGACCGAGTCCGGACCGGAGACACCGGCGGCGACCGCGCCGACGGGATCGCTGACGTCGATGGCGCCGGAGAGGCTGGTCAGTTCGTCGCGGAGCTCGATCAAGCCGAGCTGGGCCCGCCCGGGCTCGAGGAACCCGGTGCCGGCATCCAGGGGGGTGACCACGACCTGGGCCGAGAGACCGGCCTGATCGGAACCGGCCCGGGTGAGCAGGTCGACCGCCTCCTGGGAGTCCAGTCCCGGGACGTCGAAGGAGTCGGTCAGCTCACGACCGGCGACAGCGGACATGGCGAGCACGGTCACCGCCAGCAGCAGCCAGGCGCCGATGAAACGCCAGGGCCGGCGGGCGGCGAGGCGTCCGAGTCGGTAGAGGAAGTCGGACATCGTTGTCTCCTGCGGGTCGGGCCGGTGACGGTTCACCGGGACCCGACCATCCTCGGGATCAGGTCCCGGGACCGCCTCGTCCGCCGAGCGTTCTCACCCGGGTGAGATCACGATGCCCGCGCCTCGGAGTCCGCGCCTCGGAGAAGGCTCCCCCTACAGGACGCCGCGGTCGCGGGCGGCCTGGACGGCGGCCTTGCGGTTGCCGACCCCCAACTTGCGGTAGATGGCGCGACAGTGGGTCTTCACCGTGTTGGGCGAGACGAACAGTTCCCCGGCGATCTCCCTCTGGGACATGGCCGTGGGGAGGAAGCGGAGAACCGCCATCTCCCGTTCGGTGAGCGGCTCGACCATTCCGGGAACGGCGGGGGCGACCGCGGCGACCCCGTGACGGGACAGGACCCGCTCGATGTTCCGCCCCACGATGCCGGGATCGGGCAGCCGGTCCACGATGGCGCGGGCCTCGTCGACGAGCTCAGGCCCTTCCGCCCGACCCAGATCGGTGAGAGTGTCGCCGCAGATCGCCAGCACGTGGGCCAGGACCAGGTCGCCGGTCGTACGCCGCACCAGCTCCACGGCCCGGCGGGCATCGGCGAGGGCTCCCTCGGGGTCGTCGGCGGTGCGGGCCCTCACCGCGTAGGCGGGGCCCATCCGGTAGTAGGAGCTCATGCCCA
>DRKF01000452.1 GCA_011051915.1 Acidimicrobiales bacterium
ATTCGGTCGTCACGGCCGTGAAGGGCCCGGAGGCGATCGGTCTCGGGCCCCGAACCCCCCACCCAGAGCCTCACACCCGCCGGCAGCCGGGAGAAGGCGTCGAGCAGCACGGCCAGGCCCTTGCGGGGTTCGTGGCGACCCCAGAAGAAGATCGTCGGATGCTCCGAGGGCCAGGGATCGGCCTTGGCGAAGCGCTCCAGCTCCACCCCGTTCCACAGAACCTCGTACTCACCGCCCAGGGCGTCGGCGGCCATCTGTGCCGCCTCGGGGGAGACCGCCACCCTCCGGGAGATGCGGGAGCCCAGCCAGCGGGTTCCGGGCACCAGGTAGGCGTTGTTGCCCCCGGCCGCGTGCCAGGTTCCGACGGTGGGGGTGGCGTTCAGGAACAACACCGTCTGACAGGGCCCGGGAACGAGCGGCTCGTGGAGGTGGATCACGTCGAAGGTCTCGTCGCGGATGGCCCGGATGGTCCTCAGGGCGCAACTCGGGTCGGGAGCCACCGGGGCCACCGAGCCGTTGGCGGCGGTGGGGATGCTGTTGCCCAGAGCGGTGATGCCGGGCTCGGGCGGGGCCCCGTCGCAGGGCCCCAGCACCCTGACCGCGTGCCCGGCCTGACGCAGGGCGCGGCCCAGGGCCAGCACCTGGGACTGGACGCCACCCGGGAGGGTCAGGCTGTAAGGGGATACGAGACCGATTCGCACGACATGGTCACGCTAGGTGATCAAGGACGCCGCCACCACCCCTCAACGTACGAACGGGGACGCGGGGATCTCCGCCATGGGGCACACTGGCCCGGTGCGTGTCACCTCACTTTTCCTGGCCGACCACGCCGAGGCCGTGGGCGGGAAGCTCTACGTGACCGGTGGCGGGTGGGACACGATCCGGGCCTCGGGATTCCCCACGGTGCATCCCCACCTCTCGGTGTGTGTGGCCCTGGAGGTGGGTTGGGAGGACATGGACCGTCCCATCGACGTGAGGGTGGTGCTGCTCGACGCCGACGGTCGATCCACCCTGCCCTCGGCGGTGGGGGGCCGGGCCGAGGCCCGCCGGGCGGAGCACATGGGCCCCGGCGACACCGCTCCCCTGCTGCTGGTGTTCAACCTGTTGGGCCTGAGATTCGCCAACCCGGGCTCCTTCACCGTGTCGGTGGAACTCGATTCCGAACCCGTGGCCCAGATTCCCCTGAAACTGGTTCAGGTCCCCAAGCCCGGAAACCCCACCTGAGCCGGCTCCCCCGATCGACCTGAGGGTCGCCATCGACCCCACCGAGGATTCGGAACCCCACCTGAGCCGGCTCCCCCGATCGATCTGAGGGTCGACACAGTCCCCCGTCGGCGATTCGGGGATGGCCCGCTCCCCCGATCAGGGTCCGGTGTCGCTGGGCCAGTTGGGCTGGAAGAGGTGCCACTGGTCGGGAGCCCGGCGGATCAGGCCGGCCAGCTCGTCGGCGAGCTGCTGGGTGCCCCGGGCCAGATCCTCACGCAGCCGACCCCGCCGCTCGAGGTCCAGGGGAGGCCTCACGACCCCGAGGTGGGTGCCGTCGGGCCGGAAGTAGACCGCGGTCGGCAGTACCGGGCAGCCACTGCGCAGCCCGAACATGACCGGGCCGGCCGGAAGGGTGGTGTGCTCGCCCATGAAGTCGACGTCGACCCCGTTGCCGCCGATGTCCCGGTCGCACAGCAGGCACACGATCTCGTTGCGGGCCAGGGCCCGGGCGACCTCGGCCGCTGCCCTCCCGTCGAGTGGGATGACCTTCATGCCCAGGGCCTCGCGCAGCTCGCGGAACCAGTCGAACAGTTCGGGCGGCTCCAGTGACTCCACCACCACCGAGACCGGCTGTTCCTTGTACCGGGCCAACCAGAACCCGGCCCACTCCCAGCCGCCCAGGTGGGGCAGGGCCAGGATCACACCCTTGCCGGCCGCCCGGCCGACCTCTATGTGCTCGTAGCCGGTGACCTCGATTCCCGAGTCCAGCTCGGGTACCGGGACCTGGGGCAGCCGGAAGGACTCCACGTAGTAGCGGGCATAGGACTCGAAGGCCCGATCGACGTCGCGCCGCAACTCCACGATGCCCACCGGTCCACCCTCGGCCCGGCTGATGTGGCGGGAGATCATCTCGGCCTTGGCGACCATGATCCGGCTGAGAGCCGGGGCGAGGAGTTCGGGGAGGCGGTCGGCCACCCTTTCGGGCAGGGCCCGCGCCACCCTCGATCCCACCTGGTAGGCGCCGACCGTGAGCCTGTCCCGCCAGGTGGTGCGGTGTTCGGTCAACTGCCGGCCCGGGCTCAGCGGCCTATGCGTCCGCTGCGGCGACCGACGGGGCGACGCCGACGGGCCCGGCGACGCCTACGCCACTCCGATTCCTGGCGGGGTGCGGGTGTCGGCCGGTCGACCGATGCCTGACGCCACACCTTGGCGAAGCGGTAGGCGGCGGTGGCCAGGGTGGCGGCCAGCATCACCCACAGCACGGGGATCAGCAGGGAGTCGAACAGCAGTCCGAAGGCCAGCACGATCACCCTCTCGGCTCTCTCCATGAGCCCGCCCTTGGCGTCGTAACCCAGGGACTCGGCCTTGGCCCGCTCGTAGGAGATCAGCAGGGACGCCGCCATCACCGCGTAGGGCAGCACGGCCATGTGCCCTCCCTCGGTTCCGGCCAGATACCAGGCGATGCCACCCAGAACGAGGGCGTCGGTGATTCGGTCGGCGGTGGAGTCGAAGAACGCCCCCCGGGTGGAGGAGGTGCCCGCGGCCTTGGAGACCGGACCGTCCAGCAGGTCGGGAACCGCTGACAGCAGGAACAGGATCAGCCCGCCCCGCAGCCCGCCCCGGGCGATGACCACCGCCGCGGCGGCGGCCATGACCAGGCCCATGGTGGTCAGCACGTCGGCGCTGATCCCGGCCCGGTGCAGGTTGCGTCCGATGGGCCGCACCACCTGGTCGACGCCCTTGCGCCAGTTTCCGTCGAACATGTCTCTCCTCGGGCCCCTCCCGTCGGGGAGGGCCGTAGTTCCTTCAGGGTAGGGCAACCCGGTGGGTCGCCGGCTTCTTCAATCGGTCACCGGGGAATCGGCCGGGTCGATGGCGGCAGTCCCGTTTCCCGAGGCCCGATCGCCACCACCTGGTTCCGAGTCGAGCATCTCGGACCAGTCCTCGGGGTTGGACTCGGTGAACTGGTCGATGATGCGACCGTCGACCGCGTCGACGAGGACCAGACCCCGCTGCTCGGGCGGGTCCTCGGCGGAGTACAGCAGTATCCGCCAGGTGGGGCGGCTGAGCAGTCCCCGCCAGCCGAGCTGGGCCGAGGCGTGGCCCACGGCGAAACCGACCCCACGGGTGGCCACCACCAGAGCCTCGTTCTCGTCGTGGTTCAGCGGGTAGGCGGTCAGGACGTGCCACAGACCGATGATGATCAGCGCCCCGCAGCCGGCCAGCAGACCTCCGTTGACCAGCACGGCGTCGGAACCCGCCGACAGGGCCCAGCCCCCGACCGCCAACCCGGTGAGGATGTAGAGGATCCCCGGGATGCGCCGCCGCTTGTTGTCGGGAAACTCATAGGGAGCCCCGAACGTACGGTCGAGGTCCTCGGGGAGGGTGTCGACCATCTCCTCCACCGACTCCGGTGGCACGGTTCTCCCCTCCACCGATTCCGCCGGCTTCACGTCGGGCGACGCCTCATCGGTGGCCCCGGACGCGGGAACACCGGCCGCGGCGGACCTGCCGCCAGTGTCCTCGTTGGCCGGGGTGGTGCCGTTCACGAGCGGGAACGCTACCGCGTCACGAGGCGTCCGCCTCCCGGCGGCCGGTCCCCGGCCGGTCGGTGGGCCACGCCGCCTTCAACTTGGCCGCGGTCTCGTCGAGGGCCTCGGGCAGAACCCTCATCCCGGCCACCGAGGTGACGAAACTGGTGTCGGCCTCCCATCGGGGAAGAACGTGCAGGTGCAGGTGGTCCGGCACCCCCGCCCCCGCCGCCGTGCCGAGATTGGCTCCGATGTTGGCCCCGTCGGGCGAGTAGGCGGCCATGATCGCCCGGTGCGAGTGCCGTACCAACCGCCAGAGTTCGTCGGCCTCGTCCCCGGTCAGGGACTCCAGGGAGGCGACATGGCGGTTCACCAGCACCAGGACGTGTCCGCTGGTGTAGGGGAAGGCGTTCAGGATCACCGAACAGTTCCGCCCCCGGTGGACGATCCAGTCGGCCTGGGGTCCCGACGGGTCGACGGCCCCGCAGAGGGGGCAGCCGTCGGTGGGAACCTCGCCTATGCCCGCGACGTACTCACCTCGCCACCCCGCCCACATCCGATTCAGACCGTCAGCCACTTGTTCCCGTCCTCGTCATCGTTGCCCCGCCATGTCCCCAACGGAGGCCCCGGCGATTCCACAGCCGAGAACCGGTCCCGGCCCACCGGTCGTCTCGACACGCCTGTTGATCTGGGACCGCGGGGTCCGACCGGAACCCTAGATCCTGCCGGTGCCGGTCCACACCCCGAACCACCGGAGGCGGCTCAGTTCGCCCTCCCGGCGCCGCCGCGACCCCGATCGGAGCGGGACACGGAGAGGTGGAACCCTGATTCGTCCGTGATCGGCCTGTCAGTGGTGAATTGGTATTCAGGATTGGTTCAGTTCCGGGATCGGCGTCCGACAGGAAAGTTGATGGCCCTTCCGACCGGGAGGGCCTACCCCTGAAGGCCCCACCCCCATGTCACACCGCACCAGCCTGTCCACCGTCGCCGATCCCCGCCACCTGCCCACCCCGCCTGCCGCGGCCATGGAGTTGCTCCGACTGTCCCGGGACCCCGATGCCGGCCTGAACGACATGGCCGAGGTGCTGTCCCTCGACGGTGGTCTGGCGGCGCGGATAATCGCCACCGCCAACAGCGCCATCTACCGCCGGGAGAAGGAGGCCACGACCATCGAGAGGGCCATCGGCCAGATCGGCGTCCGCAGTGTGGTTACCGTCGCCCTGGGTCATTCGGTAACCAGCCAGCTGCCCCGCGACGGCCAGGTCTCGGGGCTGGAACTGGCCCGCTACTGGAAGAATTCGATCATGGCGGCGGTCTCCACCCGCGACCTCTGCCCGGCCCGGCCCGACGAGGGATTCCTGGCCGGACTGGTGGCCAACGTGGGAAAGGTGGCCATGGCCCGAAGTCTCGGCAACGAGTACGCCCGCCTCGTGGCAGCCGAGGACGGGTGGCCCTCCCCCGGGAGGGAGCGGGAACAATTCGGGTTCACCAGCCTCGACGTCAGCGCCGAGGCCCTCGCCGCCTGGTCCCTGCCCGAGCTGTTCGTGACCGCCATGACCCTGGCCGCCGGAACACCCGATGACGACGCCGGCGCCGAGGCCGACGCCGGGGCCCTGGCCCGGGCTCTGAGGGTGGGAATGGAGATAGCGGCCTTCGCCGCCGGGGCCACCGGTGCCACCGGGCTGGAGTCGGTGCACGCCGCCGCTCGGGAGAACGGATTCGACGAGGAACGGGTCGAGGAGCTGATTCGCAGTCTGGGCCCGAAGATGGCCGAGGCGGCGGAGTCCCTGGCCATCACCATCGACGCCGGTGACTACGACCGGCTCCTCGACGAGGCCCGGAACCAGTTGGTGGAGCTGAGTCTCCAGGCCGACGCGGACCGCCAGCGCGAGAGCGAGCGGGCGGCGGAACTGGAGAGGAACAACCGGGAGCTCGAGGAACGGGCCCTCACCGACGCCCTCACCGGGCTGCCCAACCGGGCCGCGTTCGACCAGTTCCTGGAGCAGCAGCTACGCCTCCGCCTGCGGGAGCCCGACAGCTTCGCCAAGCCCCTGGGGGTGGTGATGATCGACCTCGACCACTTCAAGTCCGTGAACGACACCTACGGCCACGGGACCGGCGACGAGGTCCTCAAGCAACTGGGCCTGGTACTGCAGATGATGTCGCGCACCGAGGAGATAGCAGCTCGCTACGGCGGCGAGGAGTTCGTCCTGGTGGCTCCCCTGGCCCGACCCGAGGAACTCCGGGTGGCCTGCGAGCGGATCCGCAAGGCGGTCGAGCTGATCGAGGTGGACACCCCCTCGGGCCCGCTGAACGTGACCGCCAGCCTGGGAGCGGCATGTATCGACAACGTGACCTCCCTGGGTGATGGCAATCGGGTCCTCGAGGCCGCCGACGCCCAGCTCTACGAGGCCAAGGACGGGGGGCGGAACCAGACCCGGGTGTTGGAGGAGATCCTCACCGGGGGCTGAGACCCGGCTCACCCGTGAACATGCGATGGCGGTCTCATGCCCCCGGTGCGGAGGACCTCTCTCCGCCTGGTGGTCAGGAGGGAACCCCGCCTGGTGGTCAGGACGGAACCGGTCTCAGATGAGGTCACACGGCACGCTCTCGGGCCCTCGACGACGGTAGGTGTTCACGAACTCCTCGACCTCGGGCACGACGTCGTCATAGCCCTTGCGCCTGTTCCACGCCGTGGCGACCACCGGGTGGTCCAGCCCCAACGACGGCGACACGATCACATGGGAGTCCTGGCCACGGGCCACGGCGGCCAGGGCGCCACCCAGTTCCGGTCGTGATGCGTCGTACCAGAGGACCACCGTGCCGTGCTCCAGGGCATGCACCGCCAGGCCCCTGTCCAGGGCGGTGGGGTACACCCCGCAGGCCGGTGCCCTCGTGTCGTGGGCCCCGCTGGTGGGCGTGGGTGAGGCGTAGGTGGCGTTGTCGACGTGACCGCTACCGGCATCCCGGGGACGCTCCACTCCGGCGAGTTCGGGACCGGGCCGAACCTCGATCCACACCGCCCAGCCGATCCCGGCCACCACGGCCACGACCGCGGCCCAGGACAGTCCGCTGACGAGCCGGCGCCGACGGCGCCGCAGGTTCCGCACCGAGCTACGCCGGTTCTGGGTGGCGTGTTGCCTCTCGGCCCGCTGCCGGGTCTCCTCCGCCGAACGGCGTCGACGTTCCTCGGCCCGCCTCCGCTTGGCCTCCTTGGCCTTCCTGCTCTGTGGATGCGACACCGTCTCCCCTGTCCCCCTCGGCTACCTGGCCGCACCACCGTAGCCACCCTGCGGGGGTTAGGTACCTGCACCGTCGCTGTCGTCGCTGTCGTCGCTGGCGCCAGCGCTGCCGCCGGCCTCGTCGCCGCCGGACGCCGACGACCGGGGGCGGGCCGTGATCTCCCGCCAGATGCCGGATCTGCGGACGTCGACGATCTCCAGCCCGGCGGCCGTCACGTTCTCCTCGGTGCGACGGTTTATCTCCGGACCGAAGAGACGGCTGACCAGGGGGGTGAGGCGGTCGAACACCCAGCCCATGAGGCGGTTGCGGGGTCTGACGTGCTCGAGCAGCAGGACCTGTCCGTCGGGTCGAACCACGCGCGCCACCTCCCGCAGTCCGGCCACGGGATCGGCCACCGAGCAGAACACGCAGGTGGCGATCACGGTGTCGAAGGAATCGTCGTCGAAGGGAAGCTCCTGCACGTCGGCCAGACGGAGGTCGACATCGAGACCCTGGTCACGGGCTCGGCGACGAGCCCTCTCCAGCATTCCCGCCGAGACATCGATCCCGACGATCTGCACCCCCGGAGGGTAGAGACCCAGGTTCCTTCCGGTGCCCACCCCGATCTCGAGGGTTCGCCCCCGGACCCGGTTCAGGAGCCTCTCCCGCCGCCTGCGACCTCCCATCACCTCCATGGGAGCGTCGTAGAGGTCGTAGAACCGGGACACCCGGTCGTAGACGGCGGTCACCGTCTCCTGGGAACGACCGGGTGCCCCATCGGCCGGTCGGGCGACTCCCGGGTCGCCCGCTCCGGGGTCTGCCGGTTCCGGGTGCCCCACACCCGAGTCGACAACTCCCGGGTCTCCCGCTTCGAGGTCTGCCGGTTCCGGGTGCCCCGCGTCCGGTTCTCCCATGTGAGGTCCTCCACTCTGAGCGCTATGCACTACCCCCGTAGGGTATCTACCAGCCGGCCCGTCCACCAGCCGGCCCGTCCACCAGCCGGCCCATCCACCAGCCGGCCCGTCCACCAGCCGGCCCGTCCACCAGGCGCCGGTTCCCGGGCCCTACGAAGCGACCGTGAGCCGACGGAACAGGAGAACTGCCACCCCTAAGAGGGCCGCCAGCCAGGCCAGGGCGAGCACCAGAGCCCCCCACTCGTCGAAACCGGGGGTGAAGGCACCGTCCATCATCACCCTCACCCCCCCATGGGCCGGGAGGAAACGACCCCAGGAGGGCGGTGAGGCGTCGAACATGGCGTTCTGGGCCAGGCCGACGTCCAGAAACGGGAGGACCAGCAGAACGTAGGTGCCCCCCAGCCTCCCGAAGACCGGGCCCACGATCACCCCGATGGTCGAGTAGGTGAGGGCGACCAGGGCATTGGCACCGGCGAACACCCACCAGTCCACGGGACCGAAGCTCACCGAGGTCACGGCCATGGCCACAGCGGTGGCGAGGAGCGAGGCGACCGCTATCACGCCCATTCTCACCCCGAGGATCTCCACGGGACGGAAACCGGTGAGTGAGAGCCGCCTGTCGGCGCGGGCGGAGTCCAGTATTCCGAAGAGCCCGGCCAGACCGGCCAGGAAGCCGACCGTTATGGGAACCATCACCGCCCCGTGCACATCGGCCATGGACAACAGAACGAGGGTCCTTCGACCGCCCTCGACCAGCTCCACGGGGATCGGCTCGTCGGGCGTGGCGGCGATCGACGCCGAGATGAACGCCACCGGCAGCCCCAGTATCAGCACCCACATGATTGGCATGCGGCTCATCTGCCGCGCTGCCGACACCAGGGCGACCCTCAGCCGCCGGGCCCGGGCCGAGACCACCCGAACCGTCTTCACACCGGTGGTCGCCACCAGCACCCGGCCCGCCAGGGCCAGCATCGCCACCGCCCACAACACCGACCAACCCAGGTCTCCGACGGGCCCGGCGTGCCCCGAACCGACCCCGGTGGTCACCAGGGTCGGAAAATGGAGCGGGAAGGCCCTGGTGAAGGTGGCCGTACCCCCCATTCCCGGGCCGAAGAAGACGTCGAATATCCAGGCGAACACGATGATCAGCGAACCGTTCATCTCCGAACGGACCACCGCCCCGACCAGGATGCCGATCCCGGCGTATATGAGGGCGGAGATCGCCGTGGCCCCGATCACCTCGGCCCTGGCCGCCACCGGTGTGCGAAACCCCAGGGCCACCAGGGCCCCCAGGGACGCCAGGGCGGCGAGAACGAGGGTCGACAGCAGCCGGGAGACGACGACCCGGCGGGCCCCGGCCCCGGCGGCCGCCAGACGGTGATCGGCCTCACGCGACCCCGAGATGTGGAAGAACGCCGCCACCCCCGAGAGCACGGCCGCCGCCCAGCCGGCGGTGGCGGCCTCCACCTGACCGAGATCCGAGGCGCCCCCCAGGAGATCGGCGAAGTCGGCCAGGGCCCCCGCCGACAGACTCACGAACACGATCGGTACCACCACCAGCAGGGCGAGGTTCAACGGTCGCCGGGCGTACTCCGTGAGCCATTCCCGAACCAGCAGGACGGGCCCCGCCCTCCGAGCCGAATCACCCACCGACCCGGGGCTTCCCGCTGCGGCGGGGCCCGTCATCGCAGGACCGTCCGTCCGTCGACGAGGTCGTAGATGCGATCGAATCGCTCCTCGTCGGCGATGAAGTGACTGATGATCAGCAGCGACGCTCCCCGGTCCCGACGGGATCCGGTCAGATCCCAGAACCTCTGGTAGGTGTCCCAGTCGAACCCGGCGTAGGGCTCGTCGAGGAGCAACAGATCCGGATCGTGGACCATGGCCAGGCTGAGATTGAGCTTCGAACGGGTGCCACCGGACATCTCCTCCACCCTGGTGTCGGCGAAGCGACCGAAGTCCAACCGGTCGTACATCTCGTGGCGGGCCCGCCCCAGTTCGCCCTCGTCCAGCCCGTAGGCGGCCCCGAAGAGCTCCAGGTGTTCCCCGGCGGTGAGTCGCTCGTAGAGAACGGGGACCTGGGGGCAGTAGCCGAGGCTCCCCCGGCGCTGCACCAGACCCGCGTCGGGGATCAGGTCGCCCACCAGGATCTTCATCAGGGTGCTCTTGCCCGAGCCGTTCTCCCCCACCAGTCCCACGATCTCACCCGGTTCGAGGTCGATGTCGGCCCCCTCCAGCACCGAGAGGGACCGCCTCCTCGGCCACATCCCGCGGCGATAGGTCTTCCGCAGCCCCCGGGCCGTCAGCAGGCTCGTCGGGGACGATCCGCCCCCCGGGGCACCTTCCTCCCGGGGTTCCGCCATCGGAACCTCGGCCCTTGCGGTCACTCCGAGCTGATTCATACTCTTACCCTATACCCCTATAGGGTATATACCAACCTCCGAACGGCCGGGAACCATTCGGCAGCCCTCATCGTGGGGTAGGGAGACACAACGACCGCGCCCCTCCGCCTCCGACCGCGGAGCTGCAACCACAAGGAACCCGATACCG
>DRKF01000453.1 GCA_011051915.1 Acidimicrobiales bacterium
GTAGCCGTCTCCATCGGGGCGGGCCTCGATGCGCTGCACCGGCCCGTCGAGGACCGTGTCGCTCATGTCACCGAAGAAACTGGCGTCACCGAAGGGGTGGACCTCGCCGTTCTCGTCGACGATCCAGTACCCCTCACCACTGGGGGTGGCCTGCATCGAACGGGGGAACGCCGCCACCCCGGCGGTCACGAGATCGCCGAAGAGGGGAGCGTCGTACCCGTGGACCCTGCCGTTGGAGTCCAACAGCCAGTATCCCCGACCGGAGGCGGGGTCGGGTTGTGCCGAGGGGTTGGTCGGGGGTCGGCAGACCGACTTGGGATCCGCGGTGGCGTTTATCGTGTCGTCGATCAGGGCGGTCATGGTGGCCGCTCCCTTCGACGTCAGATGCAGGCCGTCCCAGGTGTATCCCGATCCCTGGCTGGCTCCGGACCAGTCGGCCACGATCAGGCGGGGGTCCGACGCCGCTTTCTGTTCCAACACCGAGTTGGCGCCGCTGTAGTCGTACCGGTTCTTGGGGTCGATCCTCAGGTTCAGCCAGATCACCAGATCGGCCTGGGCCCCGGCCAGCAGATCGTCGACCCGGCGGGCGAAGGCGGTGGGGTTTCCGCCGTCGTTGTACCCGAGGGCGACGACGAGGACGTCCACGGGTCGGGAGGCGGTGCTCGAGGCGACGATGTCGACACCAGCCAGGGTGGATCGGCTCACCTTGGCGTCGAACTCCAGGTCCCAGTCGGAGAACTCCGAGGAGATCGCCGACTTGGCGCCCAGGATCACCGAATCGCCCACCACCAGCATCGAACGGTCGGAGGGTGCCGCCGTGGCGCCCAACGGGTCGGCTCCGGCGGGTCCGGCCGCGGGCAGGACGGCGGCCAGCAGGATCAGCAGGCAGACGGCGACTCGCGTCGGGGACGGCAGCCGCCGTGGGAGTGAGGCGGGAGCGGTCGCCGGGAGGCGGGGGGATTCCGACCGGGACATGGTTTCAAAGCCTACGTGGGTCGTGCCGCGGTGGTCACGCGGCACCGGAGTGGGGGCCTCGGGGCGGGACGCCCGGTTTCGGCCTACCCACATATGTGGGACCATCACGGCGATGAGGGTCCTGGTCGTGCTCGCCGATCCCGATGACGACACACTCCTGCGGTACGCCCACGCCGAGATGGTGAATGCACTGGCCGCCTCGGATCACACCGTGGAGACCCTCGACCTCGCGGCATCGGACTTCGATCCGGTGATGACCACCGAGGAGCGACGGCGGTACGAGACCGACTCCCCGATCGTGGATCCCGTCGTTCGCCGGCACGCCGACCTGCTCGGGTGGGCGGAGGCCCTGGTTTTCGTGTTCCCCAGCCGTGCCTGGGGGATGCCGACCCTGCTCAAGGGCTGGCTGGACCGTGTGTTCGTCATGGGTGTCGCCTTCCGGCTGAGTCGGCGTCGCAACAAGGTCGTCCCCGGTCTTCGTCATGTGAAGCGCCTGGTGGCGGTGACGATCCACGAGACCTCCCGGGCCCGGATCGGGGTCCGTGGAGACCCGGGACGGAGGACGATCATGAGGACGGTCCGATTGCTCTGTCATCCTCTCGCCCGACGCCATTGGATAGCGATCTACGGCCCGGCCCTGTCCGAGGAGTCCTCCCGTCGTCGGTTCGTGCACCGCGCCGTGACCGTCATGGAGGGACTGTGATGGGCACCCTTCGCCGGCTGGTGACCTACCCGAGCGCTGTTGCACTTCTCGGCCCCGCAGGGGGTGGATGATGGCCCCGGTCGCACTGGTCGTTTTCACCCATCCGGTTCCGGACTCCTTCGGCGCCGCGGTTCGCGACCGGGTGGTGGAGGGTCTCGGGCAGGCGGGTTGGGAGGTGGACCTCGACGACCTCTACGCCACGGGCTTCGACCCGATGAACCCCGACCCCGCCGCCCAGAAGAGCCGGATCAGGAGACTGCGGCGCTCCCGGGCCCTGGTGTTCGTGCACCCCACCTGGTGGGGCGGTCCACCGGCGATGACCCTGGGTTGGATCGAGCAGGTCTGGGCCCTGGCCCCCCGGTTGGCCCGCCGGCGGATGAGGCGACTCGTGGTGGTGACCACCCACGGTTCCTCGCGGGCCAGGAACGCCCTCCAGGGAAGTCCGGGCCGGCTCATCTTCATGAGATATCTGAGGTTGGGCTGCCACCCGCGGGCCCGTTCCCACTGGCTGGCGTTCTACGACAACGACCGGGCCGGCGACGAGGAGAGGCAGGCCTTCATGGACCGGGTCGCTGATCGCATGTCGGATCTCCAACCCATAGGCGGCTGATCCCCCGGGGGCTCCGGCCCTTGGCGGCCGCCGTCGGTCCGTCTCAGATGAGCGGTCTCAGATGAGCCGTCTCAGATGAGGTTGTGGTCCCGGCCCTGGGCGACGGGGCTGAGGAACACCCCGGACTCCGCCGCCCAGGCCATGGCCCGGCCGACGTCGATGACCCGGGGACCGTTGCGGGTGACGGTGAGGGTGGCCGGGCCGTCCGAAAGCCGGATCTCGCGGTCACCGTCGAATGCCAGGATGCCGGGCGGTTCGATGTCCACGGCCGTCCCCAGCGGCAGCTCGGTGGCCGAGAGAACGTGGACGGTTCGGTACAGGCCCGGGGCCAGGGGTGCTCTCAGGGCGTGTCCGCCCGGTCCGCACCTGACCAGGACTCCGTGTTCGGCCGCCTCGCTGCAGGGCAGGCTCAGGCCA
>DRKF01000454.1 GCA_011051915.1 Acidimicrobiales bacterium
GCTGGGCTGGCAGGAGCTGGGTGAGCTGGCGGTGGCCGGGGTGGAGTCCTCCTTCGCCCCCTATGAGCGCCGGCGCCAGCTGGTGAGCGAGGTCATGAGGCCCGCCTACGGGGCCCTGGCCGGAAAGGACGTCGATCTTGGGGAATGACCCGGGAGCTGCGGGGTCCGCCGGCGTCGATTTCGTCGTCGAGGCCGGTGTACTCGTCCCCGGTGCCGGGTCGCCGCCGATGACGGCCGCCGGTGTGGCCGTGGCCGGGGGCCGGTTGGTCGGGGTGGGGCCGATCGGAGAGCTTCGCCGGACTCACCCCCACGTGCCGGTTCACGGTGGTCCGGAGTTCCTGCTGTCACCGGGCGCGGTGAACACCCACACCCACCTGGGTCTGGTGTGGGCGCGGGGTCTGGCCCACGACGACCGCCATCCCGTCTACGAGCTGTTCTGGCCCGTGGAGGGGAACCTCACACCGGAGCTGGTGGGAGCCCTGGCCCGGGTGGCGGTGGCCGAGTCCCTCTTGTCGGGGGTGACGACCATCGCCGATCACTACTTCTTCGCCGACGCCACCGCATCGGCCTGCCGTGAGCTGGGAGCGCGCGGTGCCCTGGGTCAGACGGTGATGACCGAGTACGGCCCCTGGGCGTCGCCGACGGCGGTGTCCGACTCACTGGACTTTGTCCGCCGCCATCTCGAGGACGACACCATCCATCCGGTGGTGGCCCCCCACGCCCCCGACACGGTCGGCGAGGAGGCCCTGGTGGAGTTGTTCGGGGCGGCACGCCAACTCGGGGTTCCGGTGCACCTGCACCTGGCCCAGTCCCAACGTGAGATCGACACCATGGCCGACCGTTGTGGCAAGGGCCCGGTCCGCTATCTCGACGACCTCGGTCTGCTCGACCAGAAGGTCGTGGCGGCCCACTGCATGTTCGCCACCGCACCCGAGTTCGACATCATTGCCGAGCGGAGCGGGGTGAGCCCGGTCTACTGCCCGACCGTCCACGCCCTGCTGTCGCCGGTTCTGCCGGCGGCGGAGCTGCGCGGTCGGGGCATCAACGTCGCCCTGGGTTCCGATGCGACGCCCAACGACCGCTACGACGTGTGGACCGAGGCCCGCACCGCGGTCACGAACCAGGCGGTGCTCACCGGGGATCCCGGCGCCCTGCCCCCGCTGGAGGCCCTGGCGATGGCCACGACGGGGGGCGCCACCGCCCTGGGCCTGGACAGTGAGATAGGCCGGCTGGCCCCGGGGATGAGGGCGGATCTGGTGCTGTGGCGCACCGACACGGCCCGGATGTCACCCCTCGGGGATCCCGAGGCCCTGCTGGTCACCGCCGCCGGTGCCCGGGAGGTCCATTCCGTGTGGGTGGAGGGCCGTCGGGTGGTGGGCGACGGGGTTCTCCTGGGGGCCGAGGAGGCCGAGGTGGCGGCCTCGGGCCGGGCGGCGGTGGCCGAACTCCTTTCCGGTCTGGGCTGAGGAACCGGGTCGGAGATTCCGACTCCCGCCGGAGCCGGAGAATCTCTCGGTGGAAAGTGTGAGATTTCCGTTTCCCGCCGGTCTCCCTTTCGAGACCGGCCGCCGCCGAGGCCGGGGGAGGGAGACTGGACATGTACCACGGATACGGGATTCGCCGGGGGTTCGGACTGAGCCGCAGGGGGACGGTGAGACTCATCGCGGTGGTCATCACCGTCGTGGCCCTGCTGGCACTGCAGATCCGGGCGGTAGGGGCCGAGACCGCCACCGACACGACCGTCAACCCGACGCTCGACACCCTGCCCCGTTGTCTGCAGACCTCCTGCATAGACCCGATCGTGATCACCGACCCCACCCTCGTGTATCCCGGCCCGGTTCTCGGTGATCCACCGGTCTCGATTCCGCCGGAGACGACATCCACGACCACCAGTTCCACCACGGTCCCGGCGAGCACGTCGACCACCACATCCACGACAGTGCCGGAGAGCACCTCGACCTCCACGTCGACCACGGTGCCGGAGAGCACCTCGACCTCCACGTCGACGACGGTGCCGGCGAGCACCTCGACCTCCGCTGTTCCGGGGGAGGCGTCGAGCACCACGTCGACGACGATGAACGCGACGGGGGACACGGCCACCGGCTCCACCGGCGGCTCGGCCACACCCGCCGACACGGTCGCCCCCGCGGCATCGGCCGGGTCGCCTCCGACGGTTCCGGATTCGACAGGAGTCGGAAACCCGGAGACAGCGGAATCTGTCGTCTCCGACGGCGCCCCGGACGACATCGCACCCGGTTCGGGTGACAGACTCGATGCCGCGGGGGCGGAGGAGGACGGCATCCCCCTGGCCCCGGTCGATCCGGCGGTCGTCGCTGTTCCTCTCTTCACGGACTGAGGGAGGGATCGGACATGGACACCAATCGTTCAACCGGCCACGGAATGGTGTCGGGCCACCGGACAAGGCACGAGACCGGGACCGCCGTCGGAGCCCGGCGGACGGAACACCTCCCCGGCCCCCGTGGCGCGGCCACCAGGTGGATCCCAACGGCAATGTTGACACTCCTGTTCCTGCTGGTATCGGGGTGCGGCGGATCCGCCACCAGCCCGGCCGACCCTCCTCCGTCGACCACAGCCCCTCCGGCCCGGACGGCAGCCGATCCGGATCCCGCCGAGGTCCCGTCACTGGTGGCCAGGGCCCGGGGGCCGGTGGCGGTCTTTGTGGAGCCCAATGCGGCCGAGCCGATGGATGTCCTCGAGGCCACCACCGTCTACGGCTCGCCCCGGGTCCTGCTGGTGAAGCAGACTGTGGGGGACTGGCATCAGGTGCTGCTGCCCGGTCGACCCAACGGTTCCACCGCCTGGATACAGGCCTCGGAGGTGACCCTCAACCGTGTCGTCCACCTCATCGAGGTCAGTCTCGGCGCCCTGACGCTGACGCTCTATGAGGACGGGCGGGAGATTCTGACGACCCCGGTGGCGGTGGGGACCGAGGCGAATCCGACCCCCGTCGGCCTCTACTACATCACCGACAAGGTGCAGTCGGCGGCCGGGGACGACAGTGCCTACGGACCCTTTGCCCTCGGACTGTCGGCTCACTCGGAGACCCTCACGGAGTTCGCGGGCGGGGAGGGACAGATAGCCCTGCAGGGAACCATTGACGAGTCCTCCATCGGGACCCGGGCCTCCCACGGCAGTATCCGGGTTCCCAACGAGGTCATAGTCCACCTGGCCGAGATCCTTCCCCTCGGTGTGCCGGTGGTCGTCGTCCCTTGAGTCCCCGCGATGTCGATGGCCGGGGACCCGAAGAAGTGAGAGGCTGTTCGAATGGGGTACGGGGCCGACGCCGAGGTGGTCGAAGC